>NZ_JCBANA010000080.1:0-28103 GCF_059760725.1 Achromobacter sp. 1014246743 | reverse complement strand
GCCCCGGTTTTCACCGGGGCGGGTCAGTAGGGTTAATGCGCAAGCGCGCAGCGCTTCGGGGGGGTTAGTCCACCGACGTGTCGACGAAGCGGAAGCGGATGTCGCCCGGGACTTCCAGGTTCTTCACGCGCTTGTTCACGCCCACGATCGTGTTCAGGCTGTACAGCGGCAGTTCCAGCGCCTGGTCGGCCACGTAGCCGGCGATTTCCTGCAGCATGGCTTCGCGCTTCTTCACGTCATAGACGGTGCGTTGCGCTTCCAGCATGGCGTTCAGCTTGGGATCGTTGTCGTACGGGTTCCACTTCTGGCCCGAGTGATACATCAGGTAGGCCGTGTTGTCGTAGTCGTACGTCCAGCCGCCCCATTGGTTCTGCCACATCTCGCCGGTCTTGCCGCCGGGGATGATGTCGTTGAGCAGCACGCCGGTTTCGTACGGCTTGATGGTGGCGCGCACGCCCACGGCCTGCAGGTAGCCCGACACGGCCTGGGCCACTTCGCGGAAGTTCGAATCGCTGCCGCGCACGTCGATCTGCACCGTGGCGCCGGCCTTGATGCCGGCGCCGGCCAGCAGCTTCTTGGCTTCGGCGGGGTTGAACGGCAGGGGCTTCTGGTCGGGGTTGTAGCCGAACGACTGCGGGCCCTGGAAGCTGGCGATGGTCTTGGCCTGGCCCAGCAGCAGCTGCTTGACGATGGCGTCGCGGTCCACGGCCATGATCAGCGCGCGGCGCACGTCGCGGTGCTGGGTGATGCCGGTCTTGGTGTTGTAGCGCAGCGCGAAGGCCACCGGGCCGCCGGTCGAGATGACATCGGCGTTGCCGGACTTCTTCACGGTTTCGATCAGGCCCAGCGGGATCAGCGTGGCGACGTCGATGCGGCCGGCTTGCAGCTCGGCCACCTGGGTGCCCGGTTCGCCGATGAAGCGATACACCACCTTGTCCAGCTTGGGCTTGCCGCCCCAGTAGTCGTCGTTGCGCGCCAGGGTCACGTTGACCTTGGGCTGGTAGCTTTCGAACTTGAACGGGCCCGTGCCGACCGGGTGGGTGTTGAAGTTGTCTTCGCCCTTTTCCTGGATGTACTTGGGCGGCACGATCATGGCGCCGTAGCCGGCCAGCTTGGTCAAGAGCACCGGGTCCGGCTGCTTCAGGATGAAGTCGACGGTGTATTCGTCCACCACCTTGACCTCGCCGATCGAGTCGTAGTTGGACTTCTGCGGGCCCTTGGCGCCTTCGGCGCCCAGCAGGCGTTCAAAGGTGAACTTCACGGCTTCGGCGTTGAAGGGTTCGCCGTTGTGGAACTTCACGCCCTGGCGCAGCGTAAAGCGCAGGCGCTTGTTGTCGTCCAGGTATTCCCACTTGGTGGCCAGGCCGGGTTGCAGCTTCAGGTCGGCGCCGCGCATCGTCAGGCCGTCATACAGGTTGCTGCCGACCGACCCCCAGAACGTCACGAAGGTGTCGATCGGGTCCCAGCTGCCCGGGTCCTGGTTGATGGCTACGTTGAGCGTGCCGGCGGCTTGCGCGGTCGACAGGACCGCGGGCAGCGCGCCGCCCAGCGCCAGGGCCAGGGCGGTGGCGGTGAAGGTTTTGCGTAGGGAGAGCATGTTCAACTCCAGGGACGGGGAATCGGGCGGGCCGACGTGAAAAAGAGGGGGTTCAGGCCGCGCGGGCCACGCGGTGGCCGGGCGCGAATTCAACCAGGGGAATGATCGCGGGTTCGTCGCCCACGCGCCGCACGGGGCTGGGGATCTCGCCCTCGATCAGCGAGGTATCGATGTGGCGGCCCGGTTCGGCCACTGGCACGGCGGCCAGCAGCTTGCGGGTGTAGGCATGCTGCGGCGATTCGAAAATCTGGCGGCGGGTGCCCAGCTCGACGATCTGGCCCAGGTACAGCACCGCCACGCGGTGGCTGACCTTTTCCACCACCGCCATGTCGTGGGTGATGAACAGGTACGACAGGCCGCGGTCTTTCTGCAGGTCCATCAGCAGGTTCAGGATCTGCGCCTGGATCGATACGTCCAGCGCCGACACCGATTCGTCGGCAATGATCAGTTTGGGGTTGCTGGCCAGGGCGCGCGCGATGCACACGCGCTGGCGCTGGCCGCCCGAGAATTCATGCGGATAGCGGCGGGCGTGTTCGGGTTTCAGGCCCACTTGTTCCAGCAGTTCGCCCACGCGGCGCGCGATGGCGTCGTCGCCCGCCAGCAGGCCGTGGGTGCGGATGGGTTCGGCGATGCTGAACGCCACCGTCTTGCGCGGGTCCAGCGAGGCGTACGGATCCTGGAAGATGTACTGGATTTCCTGGCGCAGGCGCTGGCGCCCGGCACTGTCCATCGAAAAAATGTCCTGGCCGTTGTAGCGCACGGCGCCCGAGGTCGGCGCCACCAGTTGCTGTAAGGTCTTGCCGATGGTGGACTTGCCGCTGCCCGATTCACCCACCAGCGCCAGCGTCTCGCCGGGGTAGACGTCAAAGCTCACTTCTTCCACCGCGTGCACGCGGTGCGTGACGCGGCCGAACAGGTTGTGGCCGACGTCAAAGCGGGTAGTCAGTTTTTCCACGCGCAGCACCGGCTCGTCGTAGCGGGCGGTGTCCTGCTCGCGGGTCTCGCCCACTTCGCGCAGCGTGTCGCCTTCCAGCACCGTCTGCGGCGTGCGCAGCGGCAGGTCGCGGCCGGTCAGGCTGCCCAGGCGCGGCACCGCGGCCAGCAGCGCGCGGGTATAGGGGTGCTTGGGCGCGCGGAAGATCTCTTCCACGGTACCTTGTTCGACCTTCTTGCCGCGCAGCATCACGACGACGTCGTCGGCCATCTCGGCCACCACGCCCATGTCGTGCGTGATGAAGATGACGGCCGTGCCCAGGTCGCGTTGCAGTTCGCGCACGGTGTTCAGGATCTGCGCCTGGATGGTGACGTCCAGCGCGGTGGTCGGCTCGTCGGCGATCAGCAGCCGCGGCTGGCACGACAGCGCCATGGCGATCATCACGCGCTGGCGCATGCCGCCCGACAGCTGGTGCGGGTAGCGGTCCAGCAGCTGCTCGGCGTCGGGCAGGCGCACTTTTTCCAGCAGGGCGCGCGCCGATTTGCGCGCGGCCGACCGCGACAGCTGCTGGTGCAGCATGATCGCTTCGACGATCTGGTCGCCGATCGTGAACACCGGGTTCAGCGAGGTCATCGGTTCCTGGAAGATCATCGCGATGTCGTTGCCGCGGATGGCGCGCATCTGCTCGTCCGACGCGGCGGTCAGGTCGACTTCCTGGCCGGCGCTGTTCTGGAACAGGATCTTGCCGGTGGCAATGCGACCGTTGTTGTAGTCCGTCAGCCGCATGATGGCCATGGACGTGACCGACTTGCCCGAGCCGGACTCGCCGACGATGGCCAGCGTCTTGCCCGGCCGCACGTCGAAGTCCAGGTTGTCGACGGCGCGGAACACGCCGTTCGCGGTGTTGAAATCGACCGACACGCCGCGCACGGACAGAAGCGGCTGGCTTGAAGAGGCAAGAGTGCTAGACAACGTGAATTCTCACAGCGAGGTGGCGGCGCGGGCAGCCTGGTCGTACAGGCCCGACAGGGCGCGCAGGGTGTTGGCCAGTTGGCGGCTGGCGTCGTCCGCGGCGGGCGAATCAATGAACGGCTTGACCAGGCACTGCTCGCGCACTTCTGCGTAGCGCTGGATCGCGGCCGCGCCGGCATCGGTGGTGGTGTAGATCACTTCCTTGCCGGTCTTGGCGCTTTGCACCACGCCCAGCCGCTCGAGCTTCTTGAGCGAATAGTTCACCAGGTGGGTGTCTTCGACATTGAGCGTGAAGCAGATGTCGGCCAGCTTCTTGCCGCGGCCGCGGTGGAACACGTGGTTCAGCACCAGGATGTCCAGCGAGGTCAGTTCCGGCAGCCCGGCACAGGCCATGCAGCGGACCATCCAGCGGTTGAAGGCGTGCGACGCGATGATCAGGCCGAACTCCACCTCGGACAGCTCCGGGGCGGACGAGGCGAGATGGGAGGAGGAAACAATGGCGTCCCGGACGGAAACAGACATGGGCGGCTAGTTGGGGACGGATCGACAACAAAACGTTGGCGAACTATTGACGATTTGTCGATATGGGCGCATCCGGGATAACCCGTGGATATAAGCCACCCCGGGGCTTCATGACCGGGAGTTATCGCAGCCGTTATCCCGGCGTGCCGTCCTCGACCGCACCCGCCAATTGCGTCAGGTCGGGCGGCCGGTTCTCGATAATGGCTTCCATGCTGAAAAAGCCCGTCACCGTCGACAGCTCGAAGTCGGTAATCAGCTTCTGGTAGAAGCGGTCGTAGCCGGCGATGCCGCGGCAGGTGACCTTGATCAGGTAATCCCAGTCGCCGCCGATGCGGTAGAACTCGGTCACCTCGGGCAGGCGCTCGACGTGGCGCCGAAAGCCATCGGCCCAGTCCTTGGCGTGGTGGCTGGTGCGGATCATCACGAACACGGTCAGGTCCAGCCCCAGCGCCACCAGGTTGACCTGGGCGCGGGTGCCGCGAATGATGCCGCTGGCGTTCAGCCGCTGCAGCCGGCGCCAGCAGGCGTTCTGCGACAAACCGACCCGATCCGCCAGCTCGCGCTGCGACAGCGAACCCTCGCGTTGCAGGCAAGCAATGATACTTAGATCAAATTTGTCTATTTTTTCCATGAATTCGATCAAATGAACGGTTTTTAGTGATTTTCACCAAAATTTAGGTGAGGTTTCAAATTTATTTCCACCGTATGATATTCCGAGATAAATCCCTGTTCTCGTCTCACCATCATGTCTACCCAAGCGACCCCGGCCATCACAGGGCCGTTGCGCCAGTTTCAAGAATCCCTGGTATCCGCCGACATCGCCGCCGCCCTCGCTGACGGGCTGATCGGCAAGGACGCCGTCATCGACGGCCCTTACGGCACCAAGCCGCTCGTCTACGCCGACTACGTGGCGTCGGGCCGGGCGCTCATGCAGGTCGAACGCTTCGTGCTCGAGCACGTGCTGCCTTACTACGCCAACTCGCACACCGAGGCCTCTTACTGCGGCGGCTTCATCACACGCCTGCGCCGCGAAGCCCGCGCCGTCGTCGGCCGCTGTTGCGGCGCCAGCGACGAACATGCCGTGATCTTCTCGGGCTCGGGTGCCACGATGGGCATCAACCGCCTGGTGCACCTGCTTGGCGTGTCCGCCGCGGTGGCCGCGGGCCGCAAGGTCCGCATCGTCATCGGCCCCTACGAGCATCACTCCAATATCCTGCCGTGGCGCGAATGCGGCGCCGAACTCCTCTCGGTGGCCGAAAGCCCGCTGGGCGGCCCCGACCTCGCCGAGCTGGACGCCGCCTTGCAGGCCCCGGCCGGCACGCTGGTCGTCTGCGCACTGTCCGCCGCGTCCAACGTCACCGGCATCGTGGCCGACGTGGCGGCGATTACCCGGCGCGTCAAGCAGACCGGCGCAAGAATGGTCTGGGACTACGCCGGCGGCGCGCCCTACCTGGACATCCGCATGTCGCCCGCGGCCGATGCCTTGATCGACGCCATCGTATTCTCGCCGCACAAGTTCATCGGCGGGCCGGGGGCATCCGGCATCCTGATCGTACGCCGCGACGCCGTGGTGCCGGACACGCCCACGTTTCCGGGCGGCGGCACCGTCAAGTTCGTCTCGCCCGCCGGCCACGACTACAGCGCCAGCCTCGAAGCCCGCGAAGAAGCCGGCACGCCCAACGTGGTGGGCGACATCCGCGCCGCGCTGGTGCTGCTGGTGAAAGACGCGCTGGGCGCCGATTTCATGCAGCGCCGCAATGCCGACCTAGTGCGGCGTGCGCTGGCTCGCTGGCAAGGCGTGCCGCAGCTGGAGTTGCTGGGGTCGCTGACCGCGCCGCGCCTGCCGATCTTCTCCTTCCGCGTGCGCAACGGCCGTGGCGGCTTCGTGCACCAGCAACTGGTGACGCGCATGCTGAGCGACCGCTTCGGCATCCAGGCCCGCGGCGGCTGCGCCTGCGCCGGGCCGTACGTCCATCACCTGCTGGACATCGACGCGGCCGAATCCTCGCAGATGCGCCAGGCCATTCTCGCAGGGCGTGAAATCGAAAAGCCCGGCTTCATCCGCCTGAATTTCAGCGTGCTGCTGGCCGACGCCAAGGCCGATTTCATCCTGGATTCGGTGCTGGCGCTGGCGGCCGATGCCACCGACTTCGAAGCCGACTACGACTTCGACCCCAGCCGGGCGATCTTCTTCCCGCGCGTGGCCGAGCCAGAAGCCGTCGGCTGATCGGCCCGCTTGTCGGGGGTGCCCTGAACGTCGGCCGTACCTGCGGCCGACGTTTTCATCTGGGCGGCCGATTGCCGCGCGAGGTCATGCCTGGCCGGGTCGCGCGCCTGTCGTCAGGGCTGCTTCATGTAGGGGCCGCAGGTATCGATCCAGGCGGTCTTCTTGGCGGCCAGATTGTCCGGCAGCGTCGTCATCGACTGCACCGTCCTGTCCGGAAACTGGCCGCCGTCGCGCGTGCACTGTTCGTAGTCGTCGACCAGCGCAAACTCCATGTCGAGCAGGTCCAGTCGCCCCTGGCACAGCAGCGAATTCAGCTGGTGCAGATTGGTCACTTCGCGTTTGGTCTGCACCGTGACGGCCTCCTTGTAGCGCGCGACGCTGGCGTCGAATTGCGCCACGCATTGCTCGTCGGCCTGTGCCGATACGGGCAGCGCCGCGGCGAGCAGCAAGGCGGCGGACAAGGGGCGGGGCAGGAGGCGGAAAGCGTTGGGCAGGAACATGGAGGTGGGCGGGCGTTGCGGCGAGAAGGCGACAGGCGATGGCGGCATCATAACTGCCAGGGCCGATGCCCCGCGACCGGGGCCATCTCGCGGCCGCGATGGGCACTGCGTATAAACCCAGTTTACGCACGCCCGAAACTGGCCTACCGTGCAAGACGAATCGCGGGCTTGCACGACCTGGGCCCATCGCCCGTTCAACAGGGGCGGTCCGGCTGGCCCGGATGCGTGCCAGGCTCAAGGGGCGACAGCATCCGGCCCGCGATTGAGGTTCTGTTTTATCAACACTTTTGTTTTGCCAAAACACTACGTTGGAGATGAAAGAGAAATGACCGATACGCTCATCCGGGTCGACCTGGCCCAATCCCCCTACGAAAACAAGCAGATCCACAACCGCTGGCATCCGGACATTCCCATGGCGGTGTGGGTCAAGCCCGGCGATGACTTCATCCTGGAAACCTATGATTGGACCGGCGGCGCGATCAAGAACGACGACAGCGCGGACGACGTGCGCGACGTGGACCTGTCCACCGTGCACTTCCTGTCGGGCCCGGTGGGGGTAGAGGGCGCCGAACCCGGCGACTTGCTGGTGGTGGACCTGCTGGACATCGGCGCCAAGCCGGACAGCCTGTGGGGCTTCAATGGATTTTTCAGCCGCACCAACGGCGGCGGCTTCCTGACCGATCATTTTCCGCATGCGCAGAAATCCATCTGGGATTTTCACGGCATGTTCACGTCGTCGCGGCACATTCCGGGCGTGAATTTCGCCGGGCTGATCCACCCCGGCCTGATCGGCTGCCTGCCCGACAAGAAGCTGCTGGACACCTGGAACCAGCGTGAGCAGGCGCTGATCGATACGAACCCCAACCGCGTGCCGCCGCTGGCCAATCCGCCGGCCCCGAAGACAGCCCACATGGGCGCCCTGCAAGGGGCCGATCGCGACCGCGCGGCGGGCGAAGGCGCACGCACCGTGCCGCCGCGCGAACACGGCGGCAACTGCGACATCAAGGACCTGTCACGCGGCGCGCGGGTGTTCTTCCCGGTATACGTCAAGGGCGGCGGCCTGTCGGTGGGCGACCTGCATTTTTCGCAGGGCGACGGCGAAATCACCTTCTGCGGCGCCATCGAAATGGCCGGCTGGGTGCACATGCGCGTCACGCTCATCAAGGGCGGCATGGAAAAGTACGCCATCAAGAATCCCATCTTCAAGCCCAGCCCGATCACGCCGGCCTACAAGGACTACCTGATCTTCGAAGGCATCTCGGTGGACGAAGGCGGCAAGCAGCACTACCTAGACGTCAACGTGGCCTACCGCCAGGCTTGCCTGAACGCCATCGAATACCTGAAGAAGTTCGGGTATTCCGGGGCGCAGGCCTATTCCCTGCTGGGTTGCGCGCCGGTGCAGGGGCACATCAGCGGGGTGGTGGATATTCCGAATTCCTGCGCCACGCTGTGGCTGCCCACCGAAATCTTCGATTTCGACATCCAGCCGTCGGCATCCGGGCCGGTCAAGCACATCAAGGGCGGTATCGACATGCCCTTGTCGCGCGATCGCTGACCCGGCGCACAAGGAGCCTGCCATGCCCATGTATGACTATTCCTGCGCGGACTGCGGCGACTTCGCGGCGCTGCGGCCGTTGGCGCAGTGGCGCGATCCGGCGGCGTGTCCGGATTGCGGTGCAATGTCTGGCCGCATCGTCGGCGGCGCGCCGGCGATTTCGGCGTTGTCGTCCGCGGTGAACCGCGCCCATGCCGCCAACGAACGCAGCGCCAACGAGCCGCGCAGCACGCGTTCGGGCCACGGCATGAACTGCGGTTGCTGCTCGGGTGGGCGCAAAAGCGGCAAGACGCGCACCACTGCCGATGGGGCGAAATCCTTTGCCGGCTCGCGGCCCTGGATGATCAGCCACTGACCCCCAGGAAGGCCGCGCCTGCCGGAAGGCTACCCCTGGTTTTCCAGCGGCGCCACCGCCGCGCCCTGGATGTTGTGACGCGCCAGGGCGTCGGCGACGAAGCCCGTTTTCTTCATGGCTTCGACAAACGCCGACAGGTAGGCGCTGGCCTTCGCGCCACGGCTCTTGGGTACGCCCATGGCCTGGCGGATCAGCATGAAATGACCGTCCAGAAGGCGCAGGCCGCCCAGGCGCTCGGCGTCGGCTTCCAGCTGCTGCTTCACGCCGGCCGCGACTTCCAGGTTTTCCTGGATGAAGGTGTCGACCACGGCGGGCGAGGTGGGCGCGCGGAAGATCTCGGCGTGCTTGAGTTCACGGGTCAGGTACAGGTCGTAGGCGCTGCCTTTGCCGACCACCACGCGCTGGCCGGTGCAGTCCACTTCTTCCTGGCGGGTGATGGTTGAGTCCTGGCGCACCAGGTAGGCGCCTTCGATGACCACGTAGGGGGCGGTGAAGGCGATCTGTTCGCCGCGCAGCGGGTCGATCGCGAAAAAGCCCACGTCGGCTTGCTCGGCGGCCACCGCGTTGACCGACTCGCCGGCCGATTTGAACACCACCAGTTCCAGTTTCACGTCCAGCCGGCGCGCCAGTTCCGTGGCCAGGTCCACCGACACGCCGCCGGGGGCGCCGGTGTCCGGATGCGTGTTGGCCAGGATGGGGTTGCCCAGATTGATGGAGGCGCGCAGCATCCCCGTCGGGGCGAAGGCGTCGAGCAATTCGTGATCGGTTTTCATGGCGTTCCTTCCTTGGGTGCGCACCGTTCGGTGCGCGCCGCCCGGCACGGGCCGGGCGGCGGGGCATGTTCAGCCTGGAAGAATAGCCGGAAGACGGCGGCTTGCGCGACGCCGCCGGCGATGCCGTGGACTACTGGGCGCGCCGCAGCACGTAATGCGGGGCCAGCGGGCCGGTCGGGCGGGTGCCATCGCGGTACAGCAGGATGACCTGGTTTTCGGCGATGAAATAGCGCTGGCTGTCGCCGGAGGCATCGAGCCGGATGGTGCTGCCGTCGGACTCCCAGCTGAACGTGCCGGCCACGGTTTCGGGCTGCGGCTGGCGGTCCAGGTATTGGGTGCTGCGTTCGTAGCGGCCGTCTTTCATCAGCGTCAGGCGCGTCTGGATGCCGGGGCAATCGGCGCAGGGCAGGGTGCCTTCGTAGCTGCCGGGCCAGTCCAGCGCGTTGCGGGCCGTATGGTTGTCCACGGGCACGGACCGTGCGGTGATGGGTTTGGAAGGGGCGCAGCCGGCAAGCAGGGCGACTGTCAGGGTGCAGGTCAGGGTGGTTTTCATCATGGCGAGCTCCTGTGTAGCTGAGCGTCCACGATACGGACGCAAGCTTGTCCTTGCTGAAACGGGTTGTAAAGGTCATGCGGGCGCTGTCCCGCTATGCGGGAAGGTGTTGCGGACGGCGGAATCAAGGATGGCCCGGCTGCGCGTCAAAGGGGATGATGGCGGCAAGCGAGCCGCCGGATCTTGGCCGTGGTTGCCCCTCAGCAGGGCCGTATCGGTGCGCTGCACGCGGTTCGCCCACGCTACGCTTATATCTTGAGCCGGCCGCCTGCCGCGGCCACCAAGGAGACTCGCCATGAAGGGAAGCTGCCTGTGCGGCGCCGTGGCCTACGAAGCAGATCGCCTGTCGGGGCCGATCTTCCATTGCCATTGCGCCACGTGCCGCAAGTCGCACGGGGCCGCGTTCGCGTCGACCGCGCGGGTGGCGCGCGAAGACTTTCGCTGGACCCGGGGCCAGGCCACGCTGGGGGCGTATGAGTCCTCGCCCGGCAAGATCCGCCACTTCTGCACGGCCTGTGGCGCGCACCTGATGGCGCACTGGGTCGACCGGCCGCAGGTCATCTTGCGGGTGGCCACGCTGGACGATGACCCGGGCGCGCGACCGGCCGCGCATATCCATGTGTCGCACGATGTGCCGTGGCTGGTCGATGGCCCCGACGTGGCGGCGTACCCGGATGCGCCGCCTGCGTGATGCACGCATGCCGGTCCGGAATGCGCGCCCCATTTGTCCCACATGGACCTTCACTGGCTTCGCGCGCTTGGGCTACGCTATCCGTCTTCGTACCCGCACTGCAACTTCAGGAATGCCTGCCATGAAAGGCGAACACCACTACGACGTCAACGTGACCTGGACCGGCAACACCGGCAAGGGCACCGCCAGTTATACGGCCTATTCCCGCGACCATGTCATCCAGGCGCCCGGCAAGGCCGACATCGCCGGCTCGGCCGATCCCGCCTTTCGCGGTGACGCGGCCCGCTGGAATCCCGAAGACCTGCTGGTGGCGTCGCTGTCGGCCTGCCACAAGCTCTGGTACCTGCACCTGTGCGCGGTCGAAGGCATCGTGGTCACCGTCTATCGCGACGACGCGCAAGGCGTCATGCGTGAAGACCCGGACCATGGCGGCGCGTTCGCGTCAGTGACGCTGCGGCCCGAGGTCACCATCCAGGCGGGCGGCGACGCCGGCCTGGCCGAAGCCCTGCACGCCCGCGCGCACCACTTCTGCTACATCGCGAACTCCGTGAAATTCCCGGTGCACTGCGAGCCGCGCATCGTCGTGGCCTGAAGCCGACCCGCGTGGCGTGGCTTGAACCCGGTCCGTGCATGGCGACCCGAACCTGACACGCATTGTTCATCCGCATTTCCGACCCGCATTTCCCATCCATTTCAAGGACGCCAACATGCTGACCATCTGGGGCCGGCGCAGTTCATTCAATGTGCAGAAAGTGCTGTGGCTGGCGGGTGAACTGGGCCTGTCCTACGAACACGTGCCGGCCGGCGGGCAATTCGGCGTGCTGGATACGCCGCAGTTCCGCCGCCTGAACCCGCACGGCAAGGTGCCGCTGCTGCGCGACGGCGACACGGTGGTGTGGGAATCCCACGCCATCCTGCGCTACCTGGCGGCGCGCTACGGGCCTGATGCGTTCTGGCCGGCGGACCCGGCGCGGCGCGTCCGGGCCGACGGCTGGATGGACTGGGCCCAGACGGCGTTGCAGCCGGCGTTCCTGTCGGGCGTGTTCTGGGGCTACTACCGCACCCCCGAAGCCGCGCGCGATACCGCGGCCATCGCGCGCAGCCTGGCGGCCACCCATGCCTGCCTGCGACAACTGGACGCGGTCCTGGCCACGCAGCCCTACCTGGACGGCGACGCGCTGACGCTGGCCGATATGCCGGCGGCCACATCCCTGTACCGTTACTACGAACTGGACATCGACCACGCGCCGCTTCCCAATGTGCGCGCCTGGTACGAACGCCTGCAGGCGCGCCCGGCCTATCGCGAACATGTCATGGTGCCGTTTGGCGAATTGAAGGGGCGGCTGGATTTTTGATTTAAGCTGCTCGCATGTCTTTCCCCATCACCGACTGGCCGCACCATGCCCCCGACCTGGGCATCGCCGGCCTGCGCCTGCGTCGGCTGCATGACGCGGACGCCGCCGATTGGTACACCTACCTGAATGACGATGCCGTCACGCGCCACACCAGTTGGCAGCTTGACGGCCCGGAAACATTGGTCCGGCTGATCCGCGGCTATGCCGACCCGGCCGCCACGCACAGCGTGCGCCTGGCCATTGCCGGGGCCGACGACCGGCTGATCGGCACCATCGGCTTGAACGAGATTTCGTTGCCGAACCGCCGCGCCGAAATCGCCTACGATCTGGCGCCGACGCACTGGCGCCAGGGCATTGCCACGCAGGCCTGCACGGTTGTCACCGACTGGGCCTTGCAGACGCTGGGCCTGGCCCGGGTGCAGGCCACGGTGCTGGATACCAACACGGCCTCGGCCGGCGTGCTGGAACGCTGCCGCTTTCATCGCGAAGGGCTGTTGCACCACTATCGCGTGGTGCGCGGCGAGTCGCGCCATTTCTGGATCTACGCCCGCATCTGGCCGCCCCCCATCGTGGGGGCGGAATGCGGCTAGGAAATTTCAAACCGGACCCTACGAGGAAAGCATGACGTCCGCCCTGATCGTGATCGATGTGCAACGCGCCCTGTTCGAGACCACCCCCGCCCCCGCTGATGCCGAGGCGGTGTTGGCGCGCATCAACGCGCTGGCCGATCGCGCCCGCGCGGCCGGCGCGCCGGTCATCTACGTGCAGCACGAAGCCCCAGGCAGCCCGATGGATGTCGGCCTGCCGGCCTGGCAGCTGGACACGCGGCTGCGACCGGCCGAGGGCGACATCCGGGTGCGCAAGACCACGCCCGATTCCTTCCTGCGCACCGATCTGGCGGACGTGCTGGCTCAGGCCGGCGCCACGCGGCTGGTGGTGTGCGGCTATGCCAGCGAATTCTGCGTCGACACCACCGTGCGCCGCGCCGCGGCGCTGGGCTTTCCGGTGACGCTGGCGGCCGATGCCCACACCACGCAAGACAAGCCGCATGCGCCGGGCGCGCAGATCCGGGCGCACCACAACGCCACGTTGTCGTCCATTGCCAGCTTCGGCGTCAAGATCACGGCCGTTCCGGCCGCCGACATCCCCTTTGGCGGCACGGCCGCCCCCTGATATCCCATGGATCCCGAACTGCTGTCGTTGCTGGTGACGCGCACCATGCCGTTTGGCAAATACCAGGGGCACCTGATCGCCGACCTGCCGGGGCCCTACCTGGCGTGGTTTGCGCGCAAGGGCTTTCCGAAAGGGGAGCTTGGCCGCTTGCTGGCGCTGATGCTTGAGCTGGACCATAACGGCCTGTCTTCCTTACTGGATCCTTTACGGACCGCGCCGCGCGCCTGGCCGGGCCAGCCGCCCGGGGACTTGCCGGCCAAGTCCTCTGCCGCCAACGCGTCGGGTGCGGTGGCGCCCCCCAAGCGGGCGGCCAAGCCCTGATCCGGGCGTAGCGGCCGCCGCCGGGAAACCGCAAGAAACAAATCCCGCGTCGGGCGTAGCGTCTTGGCACGCCCACGTGGGGCGCCCGGGGCTACCATAGACCGGCGCGTCACCGGACGGGGCAGTTGATCCTGGTCGGCTGGCGCGCATTCATTGATGAGAGGTCGCCATGAAAAAACTTCCGCTGTCCGCCGTCTTGCTGGCTCTGGCCTGCGTGGCCGGCGCGGCCCACGCGCAGAGCGCGGCGCCGGTCACCCAGGAATACCAATATCCCAGCCAGCGCTCCAAGGACGGCAGCCTGTCGCCGCCGTCCACCCTGCGCATGACCGTCACGCCCGACCCGAATTCGGCCCCTGTCGTGATTCGCGATTCTGCCGAAAGCCAGGCGGAATACGTGCGCTGCCGCGAGGTCTCGGACCGTGCCGCCGTGTCCAATGCCCAGATGCAGGCCGGCGTAGCGCAATGCCTGCAACAGCTGGAGCAGCGGCGTCAGCCCCAGTAGCGGCAATAGCAGCAATAGCAGCAATAGCAGCAATAGCGGCATTGGCGGCAACGGCGGCAACGGCGGAAAGTCTCAGTCCCCAGCCGTGAAGGAAAGCGCAGGCGGCCACCCTGGTTCGGATGCCTGTGCTTGACCCGCGACCGCCGCCTACGCCTGGCCGGCCATCGCTGCCTGGCGTGCCGCGCCGCGCGCCCAGTACCACGTCATCAGGCCCGCGGCCAGCACCACCGGCAGCATGGCCGCATTCAGCGCTTCCCACCCGAAGGTGTCCAGCGCCGGCCCGGCGGCCAGGGTCGCCAGGGCGGTGGCCGCATAACGCAGCATCTCGGCCGCGCCCTGGGCGCGGGCGCGTTCGGCCGGCCGGTACGACTGCGCCAGCAGCGTGGTGCCGCCCACGAACATGAAATTCCAGCCCACGCCCAGGCAGAACAGGGCCGCGTAGAACGCCGGCAGCGACGGTGACCCCATCGCAATCAATGCGCTGGCGATGTTGAGCAGCATGCCCGCCCACAGGATGCGGGCCAGGCCGAAGCGCTGGATCAGCGACCCGGCGAACAAGGCGGGCGCGTACATGCCCACCAGGTGCCATTGCATGATGCCCGCGCCATCGCCGATGGTGTGGCTGCAGGCCACGGCGGCCAGCGGCGCGGCCGTCATGATGAACATCATCGATACGGAGCCCACGACGTTGTTGGCCAGCGCCGCCACGAAGATCGGCTGGCGCGCGACCTCGCGCAGCGGCCGCGCCGGCAGGCCGGCCTGGGTATCGCCGGCGTGCCCCGGCGCCTCGATGTCGCGGTAGAACGCCCATAGCAGCACGGCCGACAGCAGCGCCAGCAGGGCCACCATCAGGTATGCGCCGGCAAAGGTGACGGGGGCAAACAGGTCGCGGCTCCAGTTCGCCAGCGCGGGGCCGGCAATGGCGGCGATGACGCCGCCGGCCATCACCACCGAGATCGCGCGGGTCTTGGCGGCCGGTTCGACCGCGTCGGCGGCGGCCAGCCGGTAATACTGGGCAAACGCCTGGAACACGCCGACCAGCGCGGTGCCGGCGCAGAAGGCCCAGAAGTCCGAATGGAACACCGCCCAGACCGAGATGCCGCCGCCCGCCGCGCCGGCCAGGGCGCCCAGCGCGAAGCCGTTGCGGCGGCCGATGCGCTGCATCAGCAGCGAGGCGAACCAGGTGACCACGGCGCCCGCCACGGTGATCAATGCGAAGGGCAGGGTGGACAGCGCCTTGTTGGGCGCCAGCATGTGGCCGGTCAGGGCCGTCAGGGTCAGGTCGATGGAGATCGCGGCAATGAACAGGCCCTGGCAGATGGCGAGCAGGCGGGCGTTGCGTTGGCCGGGGGTGGAGCGGGATGACGGGCGCATAGGGGCGGCGGGCAGGAAAGAGACGGACCCCGGCCAGGGGCGGCGCGGGGGATCGGGGCACGAAGTACGAGGCTCGGGTTTGACAGCGCTTACTGTAGTGAGGCAGACTTTGGCGTAAATGACATAATTCCCTTAAAAAACGCCATCGTGTTCCCCAGGCCTGAATGACCTGCCTTGCAGACCGATGCGCGCCGGAATCCATGCCAGGCCTTTTCAATCGCTACAGGCGCTTGCCATGCCCCATGTCGTCGCTTTCCTGCTCGTGCCCGACTTCCAGCTGCTGGACATGTCCGGCCCCGCCGCCGTGTTCCAGACCGCGGGCGCCCTGGCGCACACGGCGGCCGGGCCCGCCTACACAGTGCTGACGGTATCGGAACAGGGCGGCCTGGTGCGCAGCACCAGCGGCATCGAGATCCAGACCCGCCCCTGGCGCGGCCTGCGGGCCGACACCCTGATCGTCTCGGGCGGCGAGGGCGCGCGCGAATTCGCCGTCACGCCCGGCATGCGGCGTTATCTGCACGCCCAGCGACAGGCGGGTCGACGGCTGGCCAGCGTCTGCACCGGCGCCTTCGTGCTGGCGGGCGCCGGGTTGCTGGATGGCCTGCGCGCCACCACTCACTGGCGCCGCGCGGCCGCGCTGGCGCGCAACCATCCGAGCGTGCGGGTCGACGCCGACAAGATCCACATCCGCGATGGCGATACCTGGACGTCGGCCGGCATCACCGCCGGCATCGACCTGGCGCTGGCGATGGTCGAAACCGACCTGGGGGCCGACCTGGCCGCGGAGACCGCACGAGAAATGGTGGTGTACCACCGGCGCTCGGGCGGCCAATCGCAGTTCTCGGCATTGCAGGACCTGGCGCCCGAGAGCGACCGCATGCGGGCAGTCCTGGAACACATCCGCAGGCATCTCGGCACGGCGCTGTCCGTGGACCAGTTGGCCGAAGTGGCCTGCGTCAGCCCGCGCCAGTTCCTGCGCAGCTTCAAGGCCGAAACCGGCGAAACGCCGGCCAAGGCGGTCGAGCGCATTCGCGCCGAAGCCGCGCGCGGCCTGATCGCGGCGGGCGACAGCAGCATTGAAAGCATCGCGCGGCGGGTCGGCTTCACCGATACCGAGCGCATGCGGCGGGCATTCCTGCGCGTCTACGGCCAACCGCCGCAGGCGCTGCGGCGGGCGGCCCGAAGCCAGGCTGCCACCGCCTGACAGGGCGTCTGCCGGGCCAGGATCGCCAGGCGGGTCCGGTTAGCGCGGGCACGGGCCCCGCCGCCGCGCCATGACCCTGGTTTTCGTCGCGACAGCACTGCGCCGCCCGGGGTGACATGGCATTTCGGGCGGTTGCGGCTACACTTGTCCGCCGTTTTGCTTTCAGCCCCCGAATTTCCATGATTTCCACCGCATGCGGCGTCGACTTCGGCACGTCGAACTCCACCGTCGGCTGGAGCCGCCCCGACCAGCGCGCGCTTCTCGCCCTTGAAGACGGCAAGACCACCTTGCCCTCGGCCATTTTCTTCCACGACGAAGATGCCGAGGTCAGCTACGGCCGCGCGGCCATCTCCGACTACCTGGCGGGCTACGACGGGCGCCTGATGCGCTCGATGAAGAGCCTGCTGGGCAGTTCGCTCATCGACGGCTCGACCGAGGTGCAGGGCCGCTCGATTCCGTTTCGCGTGCTGCTCACGCGCTTCATCGCCGAACTCAAGCGCCGTGCCGAAACCGCCGCCGGGCGCGAGTTCACGCGCGCCGTGCTGGGCCGGCCGGTGTTCTTCGTGGACGACAACACGGCCGCCGACCAGACCGCGCAGGACACGCTGGGTGAAATCGCGCGCAGCGTCGGCTTTACCGACATCGAATTCCAGTTCGAACCGCTGGCCGCCGCATTCGACTACGAATCGCAGATCGACCGCGAAGAGCTGGTGCTGGTCATCGACATCGGCGGCGGTACCTCGGACTTTTCGCTGATCCGCCTGGGGCCCGACCGCGCCGGCAAGGCCGACCGCCGTGAAGACATCCTGGCCTACGGCGGCGTGCACATCGGCGGGGTCGACTTCGACAAGCAGCTGAGCCTGGCGCACGTCATGCCGCTGTTGGGCCTGGGCAGCCAGCTGCGCAGCGGCAAGGACGTGCCGTCCACGCAGTACGGCAACCTGGCCTGCTGGCACACCATCAACCAGGCCTACACCCGCAAGGCGGCCGAGCATTTCGCCTACATCCGCGCCGAAGCCGGCGACCGCGAAAAGATCGACCTGCTGCTCAACCTGATCAAGCAGCGCGCCGGCCACTGGGTGGCGGTGCAGGTGGAAGAGGCCAAGATCGCGTTGTCCGAATCCCCGGCCGCCCGCATCGACCTGTCGCGCATCGCCCCTGACCTGGGCGTGGACGTCACCCGTCCGTCATTCGATGCCAGCGTGGCGCGCCTGATCGAAAAGGTCGAGCAGACCGTGGGCGCGTTGTTGCGCGATGCGGGCGTGGCCACGACGGAAGTGGACACGGTGTTCTTCACCGGTGGCTCCAGCCGCGTGCCGCGCCTGCGCGAAAGCGTGTCGGCCCTGGTGCCGGGTGCGCGCAGCGTGGAAGGCGACCTGTTCGGCAGCATCGGCGCGGGTCTGGCGCTGGACGCGCGCCGCAAGTTCGACTGATCGCCGCCGGGTCGGCCTTCGCCTGCCTCGCCCGCACGGCCTGGATACGGACCTGGCCGGCGCTGACCCGTGCCTACTTGGCCAGCATTGCCGGCACCCGCTCGGCCAGCGCGTCGATCGCCACGCGCGTGCGCGACGGCAGGTAGCGCGCCTGCGGCCAGACGGCGTGCACGTCGTGCGCGGCCATCATGTCGCCGTGCATCAGCACTTCCAGCTCGCCTGAACGCACATAGTGCGTCAGCATCCAGCACGGCAGCCACGCCAGCCCCGCGCCCGCGATGGCGGCGTCGGCGATGGCCTGCAGATCATCGAACCGCAGCCGCGGCGAGACGTGCAGCTGGATCACCTTGCCATCCGGCCCCATGACCGACCAGCCTTTCTCGACGCCGCCGTGGGCATAGACCACGCCCACGTGCTGGCGCATCTCGTCCAGCGTGGCCGGGCGGCCGTGGGCGGCGATATAGGCGGGTGAGGCGCCGATGCCCATGGTCTGCATGCCCAGGCGGCGCGCGGCCAGGCTGGCACTATCGGGCAGGCGGCCGATGCGGATGCCCAGGTCGTAGCCTTCCTCGATCAGGTCCACCACGCGGTCGTTGAAGGAAATGTCGATCTGCAGTTGCGGATACTGCAGGGCCAGTTCACGCAGCACCGGCGCCACGCAGTGCCGGCCGAACACCAGCGGCGCGCTCACCCGCAGGCGGCCTTGCGGCGAACGCCGGCCGCTGTCCAGCTCGGCCTCGGCGTCGTGCAGTTCCGCCAGCGCGCGCACGCAGCGGTCGTAATAGGCCTGGCCGGCGTCAGTCAGGCTTTGCTGGCGGGTGGTGCGGTGAAACAGCCGCGTGCCCAGCCGGGCTTCGAGGCGGGCAATGGCTTTGCCCACCGCCGAGCGGGTCAGGTTCAGGCGGTCGGCGGCCAGCGCGAAGCTGCCGGCCTCGGCGGCCTGCACGAAGACCTCGATGCCGCCCAGTCGGTCGTGGGGCGTGGGGGTGGCCATGATGATTGGTGCCTTGGTGGAAGCATTCAGTGGAAAAAATGCCGCCACTGGATAGTTTGGTTCCCGGATATCGTAACCCTACCGTGCCGCGCCGTCATGGCCGGCTTCCAGAACCCGATTCATCAAGGACCCTCATCATGCAGGCATACCAGATCAGCGGCGGGCAGGGCATCGGCTCGCTCAAGCGCGTGACGCTCACCTCGCGCGAACTCGGCCCGTTCGAGGTGCGCGTGCGCATCAAGGCCGTATCGCTGAACTTTCGCGACCTGATGGTCGCGCGCGGCGACTATCTGAAGACCTCGGGCAGCCCCGTCATTCCGGCGTCCGACGCCGCCGGCGAAGTCGTGGCCGCAGGTGCCGGCGTGACGCGTTTCAAGGCCGGCGACCGCGTCATGGGCGCCTTCATGCCCAACTGGATCGACGGCGACCCCACGCCCGTCAACACCGCGCTGGCCCCCGGCGCGGCGACCGACGGCGTGCTGGCCACCGAAGCGGTCTACGCCGAGCACGGCCTGGTGGCGATTCCGGATTCGCTGTCGGACGAGCAGGCCGCCACGTTGCCCTGCGCGGCCGTCACGGCCTGGAATGCCTTGTTCGTCGCCGGCCGCGCCCGCGCCGGCCAGACCGCCTTGTTGCTGGGCACCGGCGGGGTATCGATCTGGGGCCTGCAACTGGCCAAGGCCGCGGGCCTGCGCGCCATCATCACCTCGTCCAGCACCGACAAGCTGGCGCGCGCCCGCGAACTGGGCGCCGACGGCCTGATCAACTATCGCGACACCCCGCAATGGCAGGATGAAGTGCTGCGCCTCACGCACGGCGAAGGCGCGCACGTGGTGCTGGAAGTGGGGGGCGAGGGGACGCTCGTGCGCTCGGTGGCGTCGGCGCGCATGGGCGGCACCATCGGCATCATCGGCGGGGTCAGCGGTTTTTCCGCCACGCCGGTATCGCCGCTGGCGCTGATCGCCGGCAGCAAGCGCCTGGAAGGCATTTTCGTGGGCAGCCGCAAGATGCTGGAAGACGTGACGCGGCTGGTGCACACCGCGCGTATCGCGCCGGTGATCGACCGCGTGTTCGGTTTTGACCAAGCGCCGGCCGCCTTCGAACACCTGGCCTCGGGACGCCACTTCGGCAAGATCGTGATCCGCATCGACGCCTGACGGGTGGGCCGGGCCGGCGCCGATGACGCGCAGGCGGCGTCATCGGGTCGGTTGTCGCAAGCGCGATGGTAAGCTGCAAGCTTGCCCGCCGGGCCGCCTGTTGCGCCCGCCGCTTGACTGCCGACCCGTCCCGCCATGATCCACAAGCCCGATTCGCACCTGTTCGAAGAACGCGTTGCCAGCGAAGCGCCCTACGAGGGCCGCTTCCTCAAGATCCGCAACGACACCGTCCGCCTGCCCAACGGCCATACGTCCACGCGTGAATACGTGGTGCATCCCGGCGCGGTGGTGGTGATTCCGCTGCTGGACGACGGCCGCGTGCTGCTCGAACGCCAGTACCGCTACCCGGTCGGCCAGGTGATGACGGAATTTCCCGCCGGCAAGCTGGACCCGGGCGAAGACCCGCTGGTCTGCGGCCAGCGCGAACTGCTCGAAGAAACCGGCTACACCGCCACGCAATGGGCCCGCGCCGGCGCCCTGCACCTGGCCATCGCCTATTCCACCGAGATCATCCACATCTACTTTGCACGCGGCCTGCGCGCCGGCCCGCAGCAACTGGACCCGGACGAATTCCTGGACGTCTTCAGCGCCCAGCCGGCCGACCTGATCGCCGCCTGCGCCCAGGGCCAGGTCACCGACGCCAAGACCCTGACCTGCGTGCTGTGGCTGCAGAACGTGCTGTCCGGCGCCTGGCAGCTGGACTGGCAAGACCATCCGGCCTGAGGCCCGCCGCGCCCTCGGCCGTTGTTCGCCCCCGGTTCCGCCATGCCCGCCTTTCCCGTGCTGCTGCAACCGTCCGGCCTGCGTTTCGAGGCCGACGCCGACACGCCCGTGCTGGCCGCCGCGCAGGCCGCGGGCATCAAGCTGCCCAGCTCGTGCCGCAACGGCACCTGTCGCGCCTGCATGTGCCTGCTGCTGGCAGGCGACATTGCCTACCGCATCGAATGGCCGGGCCTGTCGCGCGATGAAAAGGAAGAAGGCTGGATCCTGCCCTGCGTGGCCCACGCCTGTTCGCCGCTCGAGATCCAGTCCTTGCAGGCCGAACGCATCGAAGCCGCCCCGCCCGCGCCGCCGCGGCCCCTGACCGGGGCGCGGCGCTAGCCGTCCTGGGTGGCCGGGCAGACCGCCGCGTGGCGGCCGGCCCCCGCATCACTCGTGCTTGTGCATGGCCGACTGGTGCTTGGTGTCGCGCATGGTGGCGTACACCAGCAGCGAAATGAAGATCACGCCCGCCAGGTAGTAGTAGAACCATTCTTCATGGCCCTGCTGCTTGAACCACAGCGCAATGGCGGGCGCGGTGCCGCCGAAGATCGACACGGTGATTGCGTAGGGCACCGCCACGCCGGTGGCGCGGATATTGGTCGGGAACAGCTCGGCCTTCACCACGGCGTTGATCGACGTGTAGCCGGCCGTGAACACCCAGGCCGCGCAGATCAGCAGGAAGGCAATGAACGGCGACCGCGTGTGCGACAGCGTCATCAGGATCGGCACCGTCAGCGCCGCGCCCGCAATGCCGAAGAACACCAGCAGCGGTTTGCGCCCGATCTTGTCCGACAGCGCGCCATACAGCGGCTGCAGGATCAGCGCGAAGATCAGCGAGGCCGCAATGACATAGGTGGTGACGATGTCGGAGAACCCGGCCGTCTGCCGCACGAAGGTCTGCATATAGGTGGTGAAGGTGTAGAACGCCGCCGTGCCGCCGGCCGTCAGGCCCACCACGATGGCGACCTCGCGCGGATAGCGCAGCAGGCCGCGCAGCGAACTGGTCTGCGGCTTGCGCCGGCTGGCTTCCTTGTACGAATCGGTTTCCGGCATGTCGCGCCGCATCAATGCCGTGATGACGGCCAGCATCGCGCCGATCACGAACGGAATGCGCCAGCCCCATTGCACCAGCTGCTCGTGCGTCAGGAACACGTTCTGCAACAGCAGCAAGACCAGGATGGCGCATAACTGACCACCGATCAGCGTGACGTACTGGAAGCTGGAATAGAACCCCCGGTGCTCGGGGTCGGCGATCTCGGTCAGGTAGGTGGCGCTGGCGCCATACTCGCCGCCCAGGCTCAGCCCTTCGATCACCCGCGCCAGGGCCAGCAGCGCCGGCGCGGCCAGGCCGATGGACGCATAGGTGGGCGTGACCGCGATGATGAGCGAACCCACGCACATCATGCCCACCGACACCATCAATGACAGCCGTCGCCCGTGCCGGTCGGCCAGGTGGCCGAACAGCCAGCCGCCCAGCGGCCGCACGATGAAGCCGGCCGCGAACAGCGTGGCTGCATTCAGCTGCTGGACGACGGGGTCGTGCGAGGGGAAAAAGGCGGGGGCGAAGTACAGGGCGAAGGCGGTATAGGCGTAGAAGTCATACCACTCCACCAGGTTGCCCATGGAGCCGACGAAGATGGCCTTGATACGGCGTTTGGCGTCGGGCATGTCCAGATACGATTGGGTCATCGCTGTCTTCCAGGGAAGTCCGTACCCCCTTATCTTGCGCCCGCGGGCGCAAAAATGCACCCCTGTATCTCATTGAATTTATTCAGCTTTTGGTCAGAATGGCGGTGCGGCCCGCGCCGCGCGGGCGGCCGGAAAACGGGGCCTTACTTGCCCGGCGGCGCGATCACCGAGCAGGCTGCGGCGCCAGGGGGCGCGATGGCGTTTTCGCCCAGCAGGGCGCGCACGCCGCAGACCGAGCCGAACATGCCCTGGTTCTCGTGCCCCACGCCGGCCACTTCGAAACCCGCGCGGTGCAGGGTCACGGGCTTGGCGCCGCGGCTGGCCACGATGCGCTCGTATTGCAGGTAGGCAGTGCCGCGCGCCAGCCGGGTGGCGCCCTGGGCCTCGGCGCCGCAGGTCTTGTCCAGCAGGCGGTGTTCGGGGTTGTTGTCGGCGCCGCCCAGCAGATAGGTCACGTCGCGCGCGGCGTAGCGCACGAACAGCTTGTCGTCGGCGGCGTCGTGCGCGTAGGGCGGCAGCTTGTCGGTGCCGTACTTGTACTGGTTGTAGGTGGGGCAGATGCCGCGTTCGTAGGGCGCGTAGCCCTTGCCGTCCGGGCGCGGGCGCTCGTTGGTCAGGTACAGGTAGGACGAGGGGTTCGCCACCACGTAGCGCAGCGCCACGCCGTCGCGGCGCAGCGGGCCGTCGAGCTGGTTCAGCACGGCGTAGCGTTGCACCAGCTGGGCGCCGCCGGAATGCCCGGCCAGCACGATGCCGGCCAGCGTGGGCAGGCGCTTGCGGTCGTCCAGGCTGCGCAGCAGGTCGTCGATGACCTGGAACGAACTGACCGGCGCCGGCCGGCCCGCGGCCTGCACGCTGTCCTCGCCGTCTTCCCAGCCGGACTTGCGCCAGGCGGCCATGCCGGCAAAGCCGGAATCGATCACGCCGACAAACCGCGGCGCCAGGATCAGGGTGTCGCCCGCGCGCGCCGGGTTGGCGGCCAGCAGGGTGGCGGCGGTTTCGTAATAGCGGTCGGCGTCGCGCTTGACGCCATGGAAGACGATGACGATTTGCTTGATATCGCGCAGGTCGTCGCGCGCCAGGTTGCGGTTAGCATAAACCGGTATCTTGTAGCGGCGGCCGGGCTTGCCCAGCTCAAGCGTCTGCCAGCGCGGCACCGCCACGCGCTTGGGCGCGGGCGTGGCTTCGTCGTAGTTGTAGGGGTCGGGCAGCGGCGTCTGGGCGCGTACGGCCGCAGGGGCCAGCAGCGCCAGGGCCAGGGCGGCCACCGCCGCGGCCCCGGCGGCACGCGCGCGCCGCGGAGACGGCGTCGGCGATGACGGGGCGGCGGGCGCGCGGTACATGGCGCGGGCAGGCAGGGTCAGCAGCCTTCGTGGCCCAGCAGCTGCTTGAGCGCGGGCAGGTCCAGGATGCGGACTTCGCGCTGGTTGATGCGGATCAGGCCGTCGCGGGCAAAGCGCGAGAACAGCCGGCTGACGGTTTCCAGCGTCAGGCCCAGGAAATTGCCGATTTCCTCGCGGCTCATGCGCAGCACGAACTCGGTGGACGAATAGCCCAGCGAGGCGTAGCGCTGCGACAGGTTCAGCAGGAAGGCGGCCAGGCGCTGTTCCGAACGCATCGAGCCCAGCGAGGCCAGCATCTGGTGCGACCGGGTGATCTCGCGGCTCATGAGGCGGCGAAACTGCTGTTGCAGCGACGGCAGGTGCGTGGCAACGCGGTCGACTTCGTTCAGGCGGATCACGCAGACTTCGGAGTCTTCCAGTGCGACGGCGGCCGACACGTGCTTGCCTTCCAGCATGCCGTCCATGCCGACGATTTCGCCGGGCAGGTGGAAACCGGTGATCTGGATCTGGCCGGTGGCGTCTTCAAGCTGCGTCTTCAGGCTGCCAAAGCGCACCCCGTAGACGGCATCAAGGGGATTGTCCAGCGAATACAGCGTTTTGCCTTTTTCAAGGCGCACGCGCTCTTTCACCAGTTCGTCCAGCTTTTCGACTTCGGCGGCGGCCATGCCGACCGGGACACACACGTGGCCCAGCATACACGTGGAACAGTGGGCGGCATCAGGGGCAACGGGGACCCGTTTTTGCATACGATGACCTCTAAAGTGGCCGGGCCTGGCGGGTAGCCGGGCAGGCGCAAAGCGTGAGACAGGTATCTATTGTAGTCCGTTGTTACTACGGGTGTCTTACGGGGTGGACAGGGGGCGGCCGCCGGGGACTTATCCGGCCGCCGGCCGGGCACGCCGGTAGGCCACCCAGTCGTCCCCCGCCACGTCGCGGGCCGCGCCGCGCAGGGCGGGGTCGATCGGGTAGTACTCGCAGGTCACGGGGGCGGCCCCGGCCGGGTCCAGGGGCTGGGCCAGCACCGTGCGGCGCACGAAGCAGCAGGGCTGGCCGGGCACGTATTCCTCGATCTCGTCCATCAGGGCGACGAGATCGGGCGTGACCTCGTAGATGTCGCCCAGCACCTGGCGTCCGTCGGCCACGGGGATCAGCCCCGGCCAGTCGCCGAAGTCCACCAGCGTGCCGGGCACGGTGGCCGCGCCCACATGCCGGGCAGGCGCCAGGCCGCGAGCCGCGGCGGCTTGCGCCAGATCATTGATTTCGCCCGCGCGTAGCGTGCCGTAGACAAAAACGTATATGCTCATAGTTCAGATTGTTGCGGTACGCGGATCCGTCCACGAGGCCCGGCCAGGTGTTGAAATTTTCGCATCCGGCCGCATATTCAGGTCATCGAGCCCGCCGGCATGTATCGGTCAGGCTCCTCAACAAGCCACTACGACCATTATGCGATTCGACAAACTGACTACCAAGTTCCAGCAAGCCCTGGCCGACGCTCAAAGTCTGGCCGCCCGCAACGACCATCCCTATATCGAGCCCGTCCACGTGCTGTCGGCGCTGCTGTCCGACCCCGACAGCGGCGCGGGCAGCCTGCTGGCGCGCGCCGGCGTGGCCGTCAACCGCTTGCAGCCGGCGCTGGACAGCGCCTTCAAGTCGCTGCCGCAGGTGCAGGGCGAAGACAACGTCCAGGTGGGCCGCGACCTGCAGGGCGTGCTGACCCGCACCGACAAGGAAGCCGCGCGCCGCGGCGACACCTACATCGCCAGCGAACTGTTCCTGCTGGCCCTGGCCGACGACAAGGGCGAAGCGGGCCGTATCCTGCGTGAAGCCGGCCTCCAGAAAAAGGCCCTGGAAGCCGCCATCGACGCCGTGCGCGGCGGCGAGAACGTGTCCGGCGCCGAAGGCGAATCCAATCGCGAAGCCCTGTCCAAGTACACGATGGACCTGACCGAGCGCGCCCGCCAGGGCAAGCTCGACCCGGTCATCGGCCGCGACGACGAAATCCGCCGCACCATCCAGATCCTGCAACGCCGCACCAAGAACAACCCGGTCCTGATCGGCGAACCCGGCGTGGGCAAGACCGCCATCGTCGAAGGCCTGGCGCAGCGCATCGTCAACGACGAAGTGCCCGAGACCCTGCGCGGCAAGCGCGTGCTGTCGCTCGACCTGGCCGCGCTGCTGGCCGGCGCCAAGTTCCGCGGCGAATTCGAAGAACGCCTGAAGGCCGTGCTCAAAGAGCTGTCGCTGGACGACGGCAGCAACATCGTCTTCATCGACGAGCTGCACACCATGGTCGGCGCCGGCAAGGCCGAAGGCGCGATGGACGCGGGCAACATGCTCAAGCCGGCGCTGGCGCGCGGCGAGCTGCACTGCATCGGCGCCACCACGCTGGACGAATACCGCAAGTACATCGAAAAGGATGCCGCGCTGGAACGCCGCTTCCAGAAGGTGCTGGTCGACGAACCCGATGTCGAGTCCACCATCGCCATCCTGCGCGGCCTGCAAGAGCGCTACGAGATCCACCACGGCGTCGAGATCACCGACCCGGCCATCGTGGCCGCGGCCGAACTCTCGCATCGCTACATCACCGACCGCTTCCTGCCCGACAAGGCCATCGACCTGATCGATGAAGCCGGCGCGCGCATCCGCATGGAAATCGATTCCAAGCCGGAAGTGATGGACAAACTCGACCGCCGCATCATCCAGCTCAAGATCGAGCGCGAAGCCGTCAAGAAGGAAACCGACGACGCGTCCAAGCGCCGCCTGGGCGTCATCGAAGAAGAACTGGAAAAGCTGCAACGCGAATACAACGACTTCGAGGAAATCTGGAAGGCCGAGAAGGCTGCGGTGCAAGGCACCCAGGCCATCAAGGAAGAAATCGACAGCGTGCGCGCCGAAATGGCCGAACTGCAGCGCAAGGGCCAGTTCGACAAGCTGGCCGAACTGCAATACGGCAAGCTGCCCGACCTGGAAGCGCGCCTGAAGGCCGCTGAAGTGGGCGCGGCCCAGGCCGCCGAAGAAGCCGAAGGCGGCGAAGGCCGGCCGCGGCTCTTGCGCACCCGCGTCGGCGCCGAGGAAATCGCCGAGGTCGTGTCGCGCGCCACCGGCATTCCGGTGTCCAAGATGATGCAGGGCGAACGCGAAAAGCTGCTGCACATGGAAGACTACCTGCACAAGCGCGTGGTCGGCCAGGACGAGGCCGTGCGCCTGGTGTCCGACGCCATCCGGCGTTCGCGCGCCGGCCTGGCGGACCCGTCGCGGCCCTATGGCTCGTTCCTGTTCCTGGGCCCCACGGGCGTGGGCAAGACCGAGCTGACGCGCGCGCTGGCCGAGTTCCTGTTCGACTCCGAAGAGCACATGATCCGCATCGACATGAGCGAATTCATGGAAAAGCACTCGGTGGCGCGGCTGATCGGCGCGCCCCCCGGATACGTGGGCTACGAAGAAGGCGGCTACCTGACCGAAGCCGTGCGCCGCAAGCCGTATAGCGTGGTGCTGCTCGATGAAGTCGAAAAGGCCCATCCGGACGTCTTCAACGTGCTGCTGCAAGTGCTGGACGACGGCCGCCTGACCGACGGCCAGGGCCGCACGGTGGACTTCCGCAACACGGTCATCGTGATGACGTCCAACCTGGGCTCGCACCACATCCAGAGCCTGGCTGGCAAGCCGTACGACGTGGTCAAGGAAGTGGTCTGGGACGAGCTCAAGCAGACGCTGCGGCCCGAGTTCCTGAACCGCATCGACGAAGTCGTGGTGTTCCATGGCCTGGAAGCGCAGCACATCGAGTCCATCGCCCGCATCCAGCTGCGCCGCCTGGCCGAGCGCCTGGAAAAGCAGGAGATGCGCCTGGAAGTGACCGAACCGGCGCTGGCGGAACTGGCCCGTGGCGGTTTCGATCCGGTGTTCGGGGCGCGGCCGCTCAAGCGCGCGATCCAGCAGCAGATCGAGAACCCGGTCGCCCGGTTGATCCTGGAAGGCCAGTTCGGCCCGCGCGACGTGGTGCCGGTGGATTGGCGCGACGGCAAGTTCGTCTTTACGCGCACCTTGCAGTAAACCGCGCCCTCGGCGCGGCGAGGTGGCTGCCTCGCCTGGCGCAAAGGCCCCGCCCGGGAAACCGGGC
>NZ_JCBANA010000079.1:0-28738 GCF_059760725.1 Achromobacter sp. 1014246743 | reverse complement strand
TAGAGGCACACTGAGACTTGATCATGTGAGTCTTTTTTTTTTTTTTTAAAAGAAAAAGAGGGAAAGAGGAGGGCACAACAGGGTCGGGGGGGCGGGGATATGTATAAAAGAGACGGGGTGGGGTTGGACGGAGCCGTTTTCCGCCAAACTTTTTTTTTTGCCCGCGGGGCGGCGACCGCCAGTACTGACGCGGTGCGCTGACCTGGCCACCCAGTTGCGCGGCCGCATGCCACGGCCAGCGCGGGTCATACAGCATGCCGCGGGCCAGCGCCACCATGTCGGCCTGGCCATTGGCCAGGATGTCCTCGGCCTGCTGGGCCTCGGTGATCAGGCCGACGGTGATGGTGGGCAGGCCGACCGCGCGCTTGATCGCATCGGCGAACGGCACCTGGTAGCCGGGACCCACCGGAATCTGCTGCTGCGACGACACGCCGCCGCTGGACACGTCGATGAATTCGCCGCCCAATTCCTTGATGCGTAGCGCAAAGGCCTGCGTCTGTTCCAGGTCCCAGCCGCCATCGACCCAGTCGGTGGCCGACACCCGCACGCCCAGCGCTACCGAGGCGGGCGTGACCTCGCGCACCGCGCGAAAGACTTCCAGCGGAAAGCGCATGCGGTTTTCGAGCGAGCCGCCGTATTCGTCGTCGCGCTGGTTGGCCAGGGGCGACAGGAACTGATGCAGCAGGTAGCCGTGGGCGGCATGCAGCTCGATCGCGTCAAAGCCCAGGCGGATGGCGCGGCGGGCGCTGTCCACGAACGCATCGCGGACCCGGGCCAGGCCGGCCGCGTCCAGCACGCGCGGCGGCGGCTCGGATGCCTTGTGGGCAATCGCCGACGGCGCCCAGCCTTGCCAGCCGCCCTGTTCCGGCGGCACCAGTTGGCCGCCCTCCCAGGGTGCATGGCTGGACGCCTTGCGGCCGGCGTGACCCAGCTGGATGCCCAGTTTGATCGGCGAATAGCGGCGCACCGCCTGCACTACCCGCCCCAGCGCGGCTTCGGTTTCGTCTGACCACAGCCCCAGGTCGCCCGGGGAAATGCGGCCGTCCGCTTCGACGGCGGTGGCTTCGGTGAACAGCAGCGCCGCGCCCGACAGGGCCAGGTGGCCCAGGTGGATCATGTGCCAATCGGTGGCCCGGCCGTCTTCGGCCGAGTACTCGCACATGGGCGCGATGACGATGCGATTGACCAGGTCGACATTGCCGACTGACGTGGGACTGAACAGGTGACTCATGCGTGAAACTCCGGGCGATGGACGCGGATGCACAGCATAGCGCCGCCCGCCGCACCTGCCCGCAAATCCCAACGGCCGCAACAGGGTTAAAGGGACAAGCCGTGAACCGGCCGCCCTACTGCCCTTCGATGACGCTGTCCAGGAACTGCCGGGTGCGCGCCTCTTTCGGCGCGCTGAACAGCGTCTGCGACTCGGCGTCCTCGACGATGTTGCCTTGGTCGAAGAACAGGGTCCGGTCGGAACTGCGTTCGGCGAACTTCATCTGGTGGGTGACGATGATCATGGTCATGCTGCGCCGGGCCGCGAGGTCACGCAGGATCTGCAGGATGCCGCCCACCAGTTCGGGGTCGAGCGCCGACGTGACTTCGTCGAACAGCATGATCTCGGGACACATGGCCAGCGCGCGGGCAATGCCGACGCGCTGCTTCTGCCCGCCCGACAACTGCGCGGGATACACGTCCAGCTTGTCGCCCAGGCCCACCATGTCCAGGTATTCCACGGCGCGCTCGCGCGCCTGGTCGCGCGACATGCCCAGCACGTGCACCGGGGCTTCCATGGTGTTGCCCAGCGCGGTCATGTGCGGGAACAGGTTGAAGTGCTGGAACACCATGCCGATCTTGCCGCGCACGCGCCGCAGGTGTTCGGAATTGGGCCCGGCCGGACGGCCCTGTTCGTCGGTCCACATGGCCTGGCCGTCGATCTCGATATCGCCACTGGTGGGCCGGTCCAGCGTCATCAGCACACGCAGCAGCGTCGATTTGCCCGAGCCCGACGGCCCGATCACCGCGACGGTCTGGCCGGCCGGGATCTCCAGATTGATGCCGCGCAGCACCTCGAGATCGCCGTAGCGCTTGTGCAGGTTCTTGATGGTGACGCTTGCGCTCATCGCTTTCCTCCGTATCGTTGCAGTCGGGCCTCCAGGCCGCGCACGCCCCACGCCGCGACCAGGCTGAGCGCCAGGAACAGCGCGCCGACCAGGGTCAGGGGTTCGGTGTAGCGGAAGGTGCTGGACCCGATCATCTTGCTTTGCTGCAGCAGTTCCACCACGGTGATGGCGGACAGCAGCGGCGTGTCCTTGAACATGGCCACCAGGTAATTGCCCAGCGCCGGCACCACCGGCGGAATCGCCTGCGGCAGCACCACGCCCACCGCGGTGCGCCAGGGCGACATGTTCAGGGCGCGGGCCGCTTCCAGCTGGCCGCGCGGCACCGCCTCGATGCCGGCGCGGTAGACCTCGGCGCAATAGGTCGCATAGTGCAGCCCCAGCGCCACGATGCCCGTCGCCAGGGGCGACATCTGCACCCCGGTCAGCGGCATCACGTAGAACAGGAAATACATCTGCACCAGCAGCGGCGTGCTGCGCACGAACTCGATCACGAATGCCGTGGGCAGCGACACGATGGCCAGGCGCGAGCGCCGCAGCAGGGCCAACGCCAGGCCCAGCGTCACGGCCACGAGCATGCCCAGCACGGTGGCCTGGATGGTGATGATGAGCGCCGAGCCCAGGGTGGGCAGGATTTCCAGTGCGAAGGACCAGTCGAATATCGGTTTCATCGGACGCGGACCCTCCGTTCAAGCAGGCGCACGCCCGCGGTGATCAAGAGCGCCACGGCGAAATACATCAACAGCATCAGCGCGAAGATCTCGGTGGTGCGCAAGGTTTCACTGCGCAGCAACTGGCCACGGAACGTCAGGTCGGTGATGGTGATCAGCGACACCAGCGCGGTGTTCTTGAGCAATTCGATCAGCAGGTTGCCGGCCGGCGGCAGCATGGCCGGAATGGCCTGCGGCACGACGATGCGGCGCATGATCTGGCCGCGCGTCAGGTTCAGCGCCACGCCGGCCTCGCGCTGCCCCGGCGGTACGGCGCGGATCGCGCCGCGCACCACTTCCGCCCCGTAGGCGCCGGCGTTCAACGCCAGCACCACGATGCCCACCAGCATGGCCGGCAGTTGCACGCCAAACAGCGGCAGCACGAAATAGAACCAGAAAAGCTGCACCAGGGCCGAGGTGCCGCGAAAGACCTCAACGTAGATCGACGCCAGCCAGCGCACCGGCCGCAGCGTCGACAGGCGGCCGATGCCGGCGGCCAGCGCCAGCGGCACGGCCAGCACCACGGCGCCCCCCATGATTTCCAGCGTCACCGCCAGCCCTTCCAGCAGCGGCGGCACCAGCTCGGCGATATGTTCGGGAATGAGCGGCATCGGCGCCTCCTATTGGCCGGCGCAGAGCTTGGCGGCCGTGACCCCCTGAGGCAATTCCTCGGGCGTGAAACCGAACGGCGCCACCAATTGCTTGTGCTCGTCGGTGCCGATGAATTTGGCCAATTCGGCGTTGAAGGCGTCGGCAAAGGCCTTGTCGTCCGGGCGGAAGGCGTAGGCGCCGTAACCTCGCACGCCCTTGCCGTCGATGACGGGGTCGGTGAACGGATCGGCCTTTTCCAGGCCACTGCCGGCGTCGGTCTTGCCCATCAGGTCATTGATGGTCAGGGCGGTTGCCGCATAGGCGTCGGCGCGGCCCGCCTGCACGCCGGACAGCGCGCTGACGGCATCGGGAAACACCACCACCTGGCCGGGCGGCACCTTGACCTTGGAGGCGTATTCGCCCTCGATGGCGCCCACCACCACGCCCAGCCTGGCGTCGGGGTTCTTCACCACGTCTTCGTAGCTGTGCAGGTTCTTGGGATTGCCCTGCTTGACCAGGAACGCCTCGCCCACGCCATAGGTGGGGTCGGAAAACGCCACCTGGCCGCATCGTTCGGGGGTCACGTACATGCCCGCCGCGATGATGTCGAAGCGCTTGGCCTGCAGGCCCGGGATCAGCGAGCCGAACTCGGTCAGCACGCCCTCGACCTCGTCGATGCCCATGCGCTTGAGCACGACCCGCGCAATTTCCACGGATTCACCCGTGACCTTGGCCTCTTTGCTGTCCATGAAGGCGAACGGCGCCTCGTTGGCGTAGCCAATGCGGATCTTGCCGGCTGCCTTGGCGGCCTCCAGCGTGTTGGCCGCCGCAGGCGCCTTGCCGGCCGCGGTCTTGTCGCCGCCAGAATCCGAACACGCGGCCAACAGGCCCAGGCTCAGGGCCAGCAGCAGGCGGCGGGTCATTCGCAGGGTCATGATCGTTTTCTCCCGAATTTATTTCTAGGTACATGGCTTCGCTAAAAATGATACGACATTAAATCATTTCACCTCTAATGATATGGACGAAAAAAAGCAGGCCGCAGCCTGCTTTTCCCCTGTCCTGCCCTATGGGAGGTTAGAACACGTTACGAAGGGTAGACGACTATGTCGTCCCCAATTTTTGACCCTTGCGGCCCCTATTGCGCATACGAGAACTTGCCGTCGCGCACGACACCCATGACGCGGGCGCGCTCATCGAAGCCCTGGTGGTTGTCCTTGGAAATATTGAGCACCCCATTGGGCACGACCAGGTCGCGGGTGTTTTCCAGGGCATCGCGCAGCGCAGACCGGAATTCCGGCGTGCCGGGCTTGGCGCCGGTCTTGAGGGCGCGCGCCACGGCGGAATCCAGCAGCATCCAGGCGCCATAGGCGTCACCGGCGAATTGGGTCAACGTGTTGGCGCCGTACTGGCGTTCGTATTGGTCGGCAAAGGCCACGGCCACCTTCTTGACCGGGTTGGAATCCGGCAGCTCGCGTGCCACCACGCCCGGACCGGTGGGGAACAGCGTGCCTTCGACGTCCTTGCCGCCGACCTGCAGGAATTCGAGCGTGCCGATGCCGTGGGTCTGGTAGAGGGTGCCGGTGTAGCCGCGTTCGAGCAGCGTTTTCTGCGGCAGCGCCGACGGCGTGCCGGCGCCCGCGATCAGCACCGCATCGGGCTTGGCAGCAATGACTTTGAGCACCTGCCCCACCACCGACGCGTCGGTGCGCTGGAAGCGTTCTTGCGCCACGATCTTCAGGTCGCTGCCCGCCGCGGCCGTGAATTCCTTCCACCAGCTGTCGCCATAGGAATCGGCAAAGCCGATGAAGGCCACGTTCTTGAAGCCCTTCTTTTTCATGTCGTCGACCAGCACGGTCGCCATCAGCGAATCGTTCTGGGGCATTTTGAACGCCCAGGCGCGCTTGGGGTCGGACAACGGCTCGACGATGACGCTGGAGGCGGCCAGCGCGATCATGGGCGTGCGCGTTTCGGCCAGCACGTCCAGCGCCGCCAGCGCCGCAGCGGTAGTGTTGGGCCCGACGATGGCGTCGACCTTGTCTTCGGACGTGAGCTTGCGCAGATTCTTGACGGCCCGGCTGACGTCGGTGCCGTCGTCCAGCACCACGTAGCGGGCCGGCTGGCCGCCCAGCGTGGCGGGCCACAGGCGGATGGCGTTGTTGGTCTGGATGCCGATCGCCGCGGCCGGGCCGGTGGTGGACACGTCCACGCCGATGACGATGTCGGCGCGGGCGGACAAGGCGGGAATCACAAGCGCGACAGCGCAGGCGTAGCGAAGAAAAGTGCGGGACATGACGGCAACTCGCAGAAGGGAAGAAATGCGGATGCCGCTATTTTGCCTGACCGGCGCGGGCCTCGTAGACCAGCGCGGCCAGCGTCAGGTCTTCCAGCGCGCTGCCCACGGCCTTGAACACGGTGATTTCACGCGGATCGGTGCGACCCGGCGCGCGGCCGTGCACCAGATCGGTCAGCGTGCCGCGGATGCCGTCCCGCGCCAGTACGCCAGCCTGGAACGCGGCCAGCAGGTCGCCCGCCTTGGTGGGGGCTTCGTCGGTGTCCACGTAGACCGTGGTGCCGTCGAAGCAGGCCGTGTCGGTTTCGATCATGTCGGGCTTGAAGCTGCCGATCAGGTCCAGGTGAGTGCCGGGGCGCAGCCAGGCGCCGCGCACCAGCGGTTCGGTCGAGAGCGTGGCGCAACTGACGATATCGGACTGGCGCACGGCCTGTTCGAGGTCAGGCGTGCTGGCGGCATCGAAGCCCTGTTCGCGCAGCGCGGCCGCCAGGGCATCGGCGCCGGCGGGACGCAGGTTCCAGACCAGCACCTTGTCGATCGGGCGCACGGTGCGCATGGCCTGGGCCACCAACCCCGCGATGCGGCCGGAACCGACGATGGTGAGCACCCGCGCATCCGGCCGGGCCAGGTACGAGGCGCCCAGCGCAGCGGCGCCAGCGGTGCGGAACACCGTGACCTGGTCGCCGTCGACCTGCGCCAGCGGCACGCCCGTGCGGGCGCTGTACAAGTTGTAGGTGGCGTGCAGGCCCGGCAAGGATTGGCGCGTGTTGTCGGGAAAGATGTTGATGACCTTGACGCCGAAATAGCCCTGCTCGTTCCAGGCCGGCATGATCAGCGTGGTGCCGTGCGCGCCGCCGGATTCGATGGCGTGCACGTGACGCGGCGGCACGTGGGCGCCTTGGCGAAAGGCCTCGCGCAACGCCGGAATCGCCGCATCGAACGACAATGCGCGGCGGGTTTGTTCGGTGTCGATCACTACCATCTGTATCCAATGCCTGTTCGGGTTGACCAGGCCGAAGTGTGACCGTGCGGTGCCGCGCTGGCAAGGCGTGGCGGCCGCAGCCGTTACATCGGCTTGCCGTTGTGTGGGGCCGGTTTGAACATCCGCGCGCCGCCACCGCCGTATCATGAACGTTGCCCATTCGGCATTGCGCGGCGCCGCCCTGCGGCCCGCCTCCCCCACCGGACGCGTCCGTGACGGGCGCGTTCCCCTCTACAGGAGTCAACGCATGAAGAAAACCGCAACCGCCGCCTGGTCGGGCGATCTGAAGACGGGCAAGGGCACGATTTCCACGCAGAGCGGCGCGCTCAAGAGCCAGCCCTACGGCTTCAATACCCGCTTTGGCGACACCCCGGGCACCAACCCCGAAGAACTGCTGGGCGCCGCCCACGCTGGCTGCTTCACCATGGCGCTGTCCAACATCCTGGGCGAAGCCGGCCTGGTGGCGCAAAGCCTGGACACGAAGGCCGAAGTCACGCTGGACAAGGCCGACGATGGCTTTGCCATCACCGCCGTGCACCTGACCGTCGAAGCCGTCATCCCCGGCGCCACGGCCCAGGCCTTCGAAGACGCCGCCCGCAAGGCTGAAAAGGGCTGCCCCGTTTCCAAGGTGCTCAACGCCAAGATCACCATGGACGCCAAGCTCAAGTCCTGATCGACCCGCCAGGCCCGGATAGGGCGGCGCCATTGGGCCGCCCTATCCCGGGCTTGTTGAAAATCAATTTGACGGTCATGCCTGAGCCATGGAAAATGAGAACCATTCTCAGGAAAATCCATGACCCGATTCATTTATGCGATCTCTGGCGGCAAGGCGGCGTACGCGCAAGACGCCCAGGTGACGGCCAACCTGCGCCGGGTGGTCGGGTCAGGCATCCTGGTGGCCGTGGGTTACATCGACCCGGGCAACTGGGCCACCGACATTGCCGGCGGCAGCGGCTTTGGCTATGGATTGCTGCTGGTCGTGATTGCGTCGGCCATCCTGGCCCTGGGCTTCCAGGTGCTGGTATCGCGCCTGGCGCTGGCCACCGGCGAAGACCTGGCCACCCTCACCGCCCGCCATCTTTCCCCGCGCTTGTCCAAGGCGGCCTGGCTGGCCGGCGAAGCCGCCATCCTGGCCACCGCGCTGGCCGAGCTGATCGGCGGCGCCATCGCGCTGCGCCTCATGTTCGACCTGCCGCTGATCGGCGGCGTGGCCGTGACGGGCGTGGGCACGTTTGCCGTGCTGGCCCTGACCCGCGGCAACGCCGACCGGCATGAACGCGTCATCGCCGTGCTGCTGTCGATCGTGGCGGCCTCGTTCGTGTTCCTGCTGTTCAAGGCCAACCCGGCCTGGACGGAAGTGGCGCACGGCATCACCCAGACGGGCCAGGCGCTGCGCAACCCGCAGGGCTTCCTGATCGCGCTGGGCATCCTGGGCGCGACCCTGATGCCGCACAACCTGTACCTGCATTCCGGTTCGCTCGCGCAGCGCGCCCGGGCGCTGCCGGCCGATGCCCGCGACATGGCCATGCGGGTGGCACGCAACGACACGCTGGTGTCGCTGGGCGTGGCCATGCTGATCAACTCGGCCATCATGATCGTTGCCGCGGCGTCCTTGTCCGGTTCGGGCATGATCGTGTCCAGCCTGGATGATGCGCACGCCGTCATCGGTCACACGCTGGGCATCGGTGCCGCCATCGTGTTCGCCGTGGCGCTGTACGCCGCGGGGCAAAGCTCCACCATCACCGGCGTACTGGCCGGCCGCATCCTGTCGCACGGCTTCCAGGTGCGCAGCAACTGGTCCGACCGCCGCCGCGCGCTGGCCACGCGGCTGATCGCGGGCGCGGCCGCCGTGGGCCTGTTGATCTTCACCGGCGGCCAGGATCCGGACGAACTGCTGGTGCTGAGCCAGGTCATCCTGAGCCTGGCCCTGCCCTTCGCCCTGGGTCCGCTGGTGCTGCTGGCCTGCCGCAAGCGCCTGATGGGCCGCCATGCGCTGCGCGGTGCCTGGGCCTGGGCCGCCGTCATCGCCACCGTCGGCATCGTGCTGCTCGATGGCTACCTGCTGGTGGACATGGTGGTGTGATCCTGCACCGACGGCGACGCTGTCGGCCCGCCCAAGAAAAACGCCAGCTTGCGCTGGCGTTTCTTTTGGGCCCTGCCGCGAAATCAACGACGGGCGGAGACGACCGGGTGCTGGCGGCGGCCGGCGTCCATGTCGTGCAGCACTTCGCCGACGGCGCCACCCAGCTTGGCCAGGCGCAGCTTCAGCCGGCGCCAGCCCATCCGCGAGAACGGGCCGGACAGGGTTTCCGCCTTGATGGCCTCGCGGATCAGGGACCGCTCCAGCGCATCCGACATGCGGGCATTTTTCAACGCGGTATCGCTCATGATTCTCTCCTTGAGAAAGCGCGATGGGGAACAACACGACTTCATGTTAGACCCGCGTTTGCTGCGTCGCAATATAAATTGCCTGACATTATTTTCGCCGTTGCGCAATGGGTACAAACACCACCATGATGGTGCATAGGCACCATATCCGGCACCATTTTTGTGCAACGCAACAGCCAGCTATCAGCCTGGCTGGCAGCCCAGATGGGTAGCAATCAGCTTGTCGGCCATCTCTGCCACGCGCCCGGCCGGCCCGCCTTCACCGAACAATTGGCTGGACACGAACGCGCCTTCGATCAGCAGCAGCAGCCCGTCGCCCAGCGCCTCGGGATCCGGCGCGCCCATTTCCGCCGCCATCGCGGTCAAGCGACGCCGCAGTTCCACCTTGTGCTCGACCGCCACCACGCGGGCGGGGTGGCCGGCCTCGGGGTACTCGACCGCCGCGTTGGTCAGGCCGCAGCCGCGGTAGCCGTTCTGCACCGCACGCACGCCCAGCCCCGACAGATACGCGTGCAACTGGGCTCGCGGATCACCCGGATGAGCATCGCAGGCCGCATTGAACCGCCCCCAGAACTCGGCGTCGTAGTCGCGCAGATAGGCCGCGGCCAGCTCGTCCTTGGACGAGAAACTGCGGTACAGGCTGGGTTTGGTGACGCCAGCCTGGTTGACGATGGCATCTACCCCCACCGCCCGAATGCCGTCGCGGTAGAACATCTCGCGCGCGGTCTTGCGGATGCGGTCGGCCGCAAGCAGCGGCTTGGCGTGGGACGCCGCGGCGGACGCCTTGCCCGCCGCCCCGGATTTACTGGCCATGCGAATACTCCTTTCCTGTAAACAGGGCCGTCAAAAAAGCACTTGACGATGTTACTGACCGGTACGTACTATTCGCAAACCTCAATACGTACCGGTCAGTAACATGAGTATAGCCCACCCCCCCATCCCCTTTCGCCACGCCGGTCAAAAGTACGCTTTCGTCGTCGTCGCGGTGGTCTTCCTGGCCCTGCTCGTGTCGGCCGGCCTGCGATCTTCGCCCAGCGTCTTGCTGGTGCCGCTGGAGGAAAGCTTCGGCTGGAGCCGCAGCTCCACGTCGTTCGCCGCCGCCGTCGGCATCTTTCTGTATGGCCTGGTAGGGCCCTTCGCCGCGGCGGCGATGGAACGCTTCGGCCTGCGCCGCGTGCTGATCTTCTCGCTGTCGCTGATGGCCGCCTCCAGCGCGGTCAGCGCCTACATGACCCAGCCCTGGCACCTGCTGATGACCTGGGGCGTGTTCTCGGGCATTGGTTCGGGCGCCGTGGCCGTGGTCATGGGCGCCACCGTGGTCAACCGCTGGTTCACCAAGCATCGCGGCCTGATGATGGGCCTGCTCACCGCCAGCACCGCCACCGGCACGCTGATCTTCCTGCCGCTGCTGGCCGCACTGGCCTCGTCCGGCGACTGGACCCGCGTCGTCTGGACCGTCGCTGCCGCAGCCGCCGCGCTGGTGCCGCTGGCCTGGTGGCTGGTGCCCGACCGCCCCGCCAGCGTCGGCCTGGTGCCGTTCGGCAGCGATCCGCATGCCCCGCCTGCCCCGGCCGCACCGCGCACCGGCATGGTCGCCGCCACCTTCGGCGCCCTGGCGCGAGCGTCCAGGACCCGGACATTCTGGTTTCTGTTCGCCACCTTCTTCATCTGCGGCTTCACCACCAACGGCCTGGTCGGCACCCATCTGATCGCGCTTTGCGGCGACCACGGCATGCCTGAAGTGCAGGCCGCCGGCCTGCTGGCGATCATGGGCATCTTCGACCTGTTCGGCACCACGGCGTCGGGCTGGCTGACGGACCGCTACGATCCGCGCAAGCTGCTGTTCGTGTATTACGCGCTGCGCGGGCTGGCGTTGATCTACCTGCCGTATTCCGACTTTTCGTTCTACAGCCTGGCGATTTTCGCGGTGTTCTTCGGCCTGGACTGGATCGCCACCGTGCCGCCCACGCTGCGCCTGGCCACCGAGGCCTTCGGCGACCGCGAGGCCCCCATCGTGTTTGGCTGGATCGTCGCCGGCCACCAACTGGGCGCGGCCAGCGCGGCCTGGATGGCGGGGTTGGTGCGCGAATCGCAAGGCAGCTACCTGATGGCGTTCGTCGCCGCCGGCGCCACGGGTCTGATCGCCGCCGTCATCGCCCTGCTGATCGGGCGTGAGCGGGTCGTGGTGCAACCCGCCTGAGGTAAAAAAAGCCGGCTTGCGCCGGCTTTTTTTACCCCTCTTCGACTTCACCCAGGTACGCCGCACGTACCTTCGGATCATGCAGCATTTCGCGCGACGGACCCGACAGCGTGATCTCGCCGGATTCCATCACGTAGCCGCGATGGCTGTTTTCCAGCGCCAGGCGGGCGTTCTGCTCGATCAAGAGGATCGTCACGCCTTCGCTGGCGATGGTGCGCACCACCTCGAAGACCTTCTCGACCATCAGCGGCGCCAGGCCCATGGACGGCTCGTCCAGCAGCAACAGCTTGGGGCGCGCGATCATGGCACGGCCCATGGCCACCATCTGCTGCTCGCCGCCCGACAGGGTGCCGGCAGCCTGCTTGCGGCGTTCGGCCAGGCGCGGGAACAGCGTGAACACGCGATCCGTGTCCTGCCGAACCTGCGCCGCATCGCGGCGGATGTATGCGCCCATCGCCAGGTTTTCCTCGATGGTCAGCTGGCCGAAGATGCCGCGGCCTTCCGGCACCATCACCAGCCCCTGGCGCACCAGTTCGTGCGACTTCTGGCCGCCGATGGACTTATCGCCGTAGAGCACTTCGCCGCCGGCCAGCGGCACCAGGCCGCAGATGGCGCGCAGGGTCGTGCTCTTGCCGGCGCCGTTGGCACCGATCAGGCAGACCAGCTCGCCTTCGTCCACGCGCAGGTCGATGCCGCGCACCGCGCGAATACCGCCGTACGCGACCTGCAGGCCGCGCAGTTCCAATAGGGGTTTGCTTGCCGTCGTCATGCCGGGCGCTCCTGATGAATCAGCGGATCCTGGGCGGCGCCCGCGCCCAGATACGCTTCAATGACCTTGGGGTCGCGCTGCACCTGGGCGGGTTTGCCCATGGCCAGCACCTTGCCGTACTCCAGCACCAGCACGCGATCGCACAGGCCCATGACCAATTTCATGTCGTGTTCGATCAGCAGCACCGTCACGCCGTCGCCGCGGATCTTCTCGATCAGCTTGCGCAGCACCACGGTTTCCGATGCGTTCATGCCGGCGGCCGGCTCGTCCAGCGCCAGCAGCTTGGGGTCGGTGGCCAGCGCGCGGGCGATTTCCAGGCGGCGCTGGTCGCCGTAGGGCAGCGAGCGCGCGACGTCGTTGGCGCGGTGGCCAATGCCCACGTAGTCCAGCAATTCCTGCGCGCGGGCCTCGATGGCGGCCTCTTCGGCGCGCGCCCCGCGGGTGCGGAACACGGCGCCCAGCACGCCGGCGCGGGTGCGCATGTGGCGGCCGATCATCACGTTCTCGATCGCGCTCAGGTTGGCGAACAGGCGGATGTTCTGGAACGTGCGCGCCAGGCCCGCGTAGGCCACCTCGTGCGGCTTCTTGCCCGACATCGATTGGCCGTTGAACGTGCACGAACCGTCTTCGGGGATGTACAGGCCGGTCAGCACGTTGAACAGCGTGGTCTTGCCCGCGCCGTTCGGGCCGATCAGGCCGTAGATTTCGCCCTGCTCGATATCGAAGCTGACGTCCGACAAGGCCTGCAGGCCGCCGAAACGCTTGCCCAGTCCCTGGGCTTGCAGCAGTTTGCTCATGCCGCACCTCCCTGGGTCTTGGTGGCCAGCTCGCGCTTGCGCACGGCCGAAGGCCACAGGCCCGCGGGGCGGAACAGCATGACGCACACCATGGCCAGGCCGAACAGCAACATGCGGATGCCTTCGGGGTCCAGCACCACGGCGCCGAACAGCATGTGCTGCACCGGCTCGACCACGGCCCGAAGGAATTCGGGCAACGCGGCCAGGATCAGGGCGCCCAGGATCACGCCAGGGATATGCCCCATGCCGCCCAGCACCACCATGCACAGGATGGAAATGGATTCCATCAGCGAAAAGCTCTCGGGGCTGACAAAACCCTGCATCGACGCAAACAGCGCGCCCGCCACGCCGCCGAACGAGGCGCCCATGGCAAAGGCCAGCAGCTTGATGTTGCGGGTGTTGATGCCCATGGCCTTGGCCGCGATCTCGTCTTCACGGATCGCTTCCCAGGCGCGGCCGATGCGCGAATTCTGCAGGCGCACGCACACCAGGATGATGATGAGCGTCAGCGCCAGCAGCAGGTAGTAGTACTTTTCCGGCCCGGTCACGCGGATGCCCAGCAGGCTTTCGGTGCGACCGAACGCGAATTCGCCCACCTTGAACGTATCGATGCGGTTGATGCCCTGCGGCCCGTTGGTGATGTTGACCGGCGCGTTCAGGTTGTTCAGGAAGATGCGGATGATTTCGCCAAAGCCCAACGTCACGATGGCCAGGTAGTCGCCCCGCAATTTCAGCGTCGGCGCCCCCAGCAGCACCCCGAACAGGCACGCCACCGCCAGCGCGATCGGCAGGATCGCCCAGAACGGCAGGTGCAGGCCGAAATGCGGCGAAGCCAGCAGCGCCCAGGTGTAGGCGCCCACCGCGTAGAACGCGATGTAGCCCAGGTCCAGCAGGCCGGCAAAGCCCACCACGATGTTCAGGCCCAGCGACAGCATCACGTAGAGCAACGCGAAGTTCAGGATGCGGACCCAGCTCTGGCCGGCCATGCCGATCACGAACGGCAGCACCGCCAGCACGATGCCGATCAGCGCAATGCCGATCAGGTTGCGGGTCGACAGCCCGCTGTGTTTGATGGCGCCGCTCATGCCCGGTCTCCCACGCGTTCGCCCAGCAGGCCGGACGGACGGAAGATCAGCACCAGCACCAGCACGAAGAACGCGAACACGTCCTGGTAGTGGCTGCCCAGGAAGCCGCCGGTCAGGTCGCCGATGTAACCGGCGCCCAGCGACTCGATGATGCCCAGCAACAGGCCGCCGGCCATCGCGCCGACCAGGTTGCCGATGCCGCCCAGCACCGCGGCCGTGAAGGCCTTCAGGCCCAGCATGAAGCCCATGGTGTATTGCGACACGCCGTAGTAGGTCGCGACCATCATGCCGGCCACGGCGGCCAGCGCCGAACCGATCAGGAACGCGGCCGAAATGACGGTATTGATGTTCACGCCCATCAGGCCGGCCACTTCGCGGTTCTGCGCGGTGGCGCGCATCGCGGTGCCCAGGCGGGTCTTGTGCACCACGGCCAGCAGCCCGCCCATGATGATCGCGGCGATCGCGACGATGGCGATCTGCAGCGTGCTCATGCGGGCGCCGAAGATCTCGAACACCTGCGGCGTCAGCACCTGCGGAAAGTTCAGGTAGTTGCGGCCCCAGCCCATCATCGCCACGTTCTGCAGGATGATCGACACGCCGATGGCGGTGATCAGCGCCGCCAGGCGCGGCGCACGGCGCAGCGGCCGATAGGCCACGCGCTCGGCCGTCCAGCCCACCGCCATGCACAGCGGCACGGACACCAGCAGGCCCAGGCCCAGCACCACGAACGCGGACGTGGACGGATCGCCGCCCACCAGCGAGATGGCGATCGTCGTCGCCGCCATCGCGCCGATCATGACGACATCGCCATGCGCGAAATTGATCAGCCCGATGATGCCGTACACCATGGTGTAGCCAAGGGCGACCAGGGCGTACACGCTGCCTAGCGTGACGCCGTTAATCAGTTGTTGAATGAAGATATCCATAGGGGCCGCAGAATAAGCCTGGAAAAATCGCGCGCATCTCGCACGCGGCGCACCCGCAGGGCCGCCACCTTTGTGGCGCGCCCCCGCGCCGGGCGGCGCGGGCGGGTGTCAGTGGCCAGGGGCGGCGCGGCCGCCCTGGCCGGGTGCAGCAGCCTCAGTTGGCCTGGCTGACCATCGTCTCGACCATCTCCCACTTGCCGTTCTTGACTTCGTAGATGGTGACCGAGATTTCCTTCAGGTCGCCGCTCTTGTCGTAGGCGATGTGTTCGCTGGTAGCACCCTTGCGGTTCAGCTTGGCCAGTTCCGGCAGGTACTTCTCGGGCTTGGCCGTGCCAGCCGCCTCGATGGCGCTGATCATGTTCCAGGCGCCGTCGTAGGCGTAGGGCGCGTAGACGCCGGGGGCTTTCTTGAAGCGCTCTTGGTAGCGCTTTTCGAAGTCCTTGCCTGCGGCCATCTTGTCCAGCGGCACGCCGGCCAGCGAGGCGAAGGTACCGTCGGCGGCGTCGCCGGCCAGCTTGATGAAGGTGTCGCTGCGGGTCATTTCACCCGAGACCAGCGGCGACTTCAGTCCCAGCGTGGCCAGTTGGCGCTTCATGGGACCGGACTGCGCATCCAGGCCGCCGTAGAAGATGGCGTCGGGCGCCGAGCCCTTGATGTTGGTCAGGATGGCCGTGAAGTCGTTGGCCTTGTCGGTCGTGTATTCGCGGCGAACCACCTGGCCGCCGGCAGCCTTGACGGCCTTCTCGACTTCGTCTGCCAGGCCTTGGCCGTAGGCGGTACGGTCGTCGATGATCGCGACCTTCTTGGCCTTCAGGCTTTGCACCATGAACTTGCCCACCGCGGCGCCCTGCTGGGTGTCGCTGGTCATCATGCGGAAGGTGGTTTCGTAGCCTTGCTTGGTGTATTCGGGCGACGTGGCCATGGCGATCTGCGGCAGGCCGGCTTCATGGTAGACACGCGACGCGGGGATCGTGGTGCCCGAGTTGAAGTGGCCCAGGATGCCGACGACGTTCTCGTCGACCAGTTGCTGCGCGACCTGCACGCCCACGCGCGGGTCGGCCTGGTCGTCGCGCGAGACCAGCACGAACTTGGCGGGCTGGCCGTCGACCTTGATGCCCTTCTTGTTGGCTTCTTCGATCGCCAGGTTCAGACCGTTCTGCATGTCTTCACCGTAGTGCGACTGGGGACCGGTCAGCGGTGCGGCAAAGCCGAACTTGACGTCGGCGGCCTGGGCGGCGGCGGCCATGCTGGCGGCCGCGATGCCGGCGGCGACAAGCTTCAAAGTGGTGCGAAACTTCATGGGTATCCTCCGGTATGTCGGATGAGGCTTTGTTATTCCTGGGCTTTTGGGCCAGGCTTTTCTGTTTGAATCCAATTGCCGGGTTGCCGCAATCGAACTTCAGGTGCGACCGGATTTTGCTTCCAGTGCAACCTCGCTAGATATTGGAGATAACCCTTGGTTGCCCAAGGGTTACCCCTCGGTCACGCTCAGCCGATGGTCATGAGGCTGGCGTTGCCGCCGGCCGCAGCCGTATTCACGCTGATGGAACGTTCGGTCAACAGGCGTTCGGGCACGTAGGCGGCGCCGGCCGCCAGCGCATCCGACGTCAGTCCATGCACCGCCAGGATAGCGCCAGGACGCTGTGCGATGCGTTGGTTCAACGCACGCAGCGCGTCGCCGTCGCCCTCGAACAGCACCGCCTGGTAATCGGCCTGGTCGACCTCGGCATCGGCCAGGATGCCGGCCTGGCCCTGCTGCTCGGCATCCAGCCCGGCCAGCAGCGCCTGTGCGGCCGGCGTGTCCGCGAACCACGCATGGTTGCCCGTCAGGCGCGCCGCCGACCACTGCGCCCGCGCACCGGCCTCGGTGGCGGCGACGCAGTACACGGCGCCCCGCGGCTCGACCATATAGGTATTGGTCTCGCCCGTGGGGCCCGGCAGCGCAATGCGCTGCGGCAGGGGTGCGGCCGGATCCAGCGCGGGCGGCAGGCCGGCAGGCCGCGTCCCGAGCAGGCGGTACATGTAGAGTGGACCGCCCGCCTTGGGACCCGTACCCGACAGGCATTCGCCGCCGAACGGCTGCACGCCCACCACGGCCCCCACGATATTGCGGTTGACGTAGACGTTGCCTGCATGGACCTGGCCGGTCACGTGGGCGATGGTCTCGTCGATGCGGGTGTGCACACCGAAGGTCAGGCCGTAGCCGGTGCCGTTGATGGCGTCCAGCAAGGCGTCCAGTTCCTCGCGCTTGTAGCGCACCACGTGCAGGACCGGGCCGAACACCTCGCGGGTCAGTTCGCTGACCGAGTCGATCTCGATGATGGTGGGCGCCACGAAGGTGCCCTGGCGGCATTCGCCATTCAGCTCGGCCTGGTCGATCCGGTGGCCCGCCGTGCGCATGGCATCGATATGGCGCTGGATGCCGTTGCGGGCTTCGGTGTCGATCACCGGCCCCACGTCGACCGACAGGCGGTCGGGGTTGCCCACGCTCAGCTCGCGCATCGCGCCGCGCAGCATGGTCAGCACGTGGTCGGCGTTGTCTTCCTGCACGCACAGCACGCGCAGTGCCGAACAGCGCTGGCCGGCCGAATCGAAGGCCGAGCTCAGCACGTCGAACACCACCTGTTCGGACAGCGCCGACGAATCCACCACCATCGCGTTCTGGCCGCCGGTTTCGGCGATCAGCGGAATGGTGTGGCCGTCGTCGTCCAGGCGGTCCGCCAGCGTGCGTGCGATGATGCGGGCCACGTCGGTGGACCCGGTGAACATCACGCCGCGTATGCCGGGGCTGGCCACCAGTTGCGCACCCACGGTTTCACCGCGGCCGGGCAACAATTGCACGGCGCCGGCCGGCACGCCGGCCGCGCGCAGGATCGCCACCGCCTGCGCCGCGATCAGCGGCGTCTGCTCGGCGGGCTTGGCCAGCACGGTATTGCCGGCCGCCAAGGCGGCGGCCACCTGGCCGGTAAAGATGGCCAGCGGGAAGTTCCAGGGGCTGATGCACAGCACGGTGCCCAGCGGGCGGTGCGTGTCGTTGTCGAACTCGCGCTCGGCCTGGTCCGCGTAGTAGCGCAGGAAGTCCACGGCCTCGCGCACCTCGGCGATGGCGTTGGGCAAGGACTTGCCGGCTTCGCGCACGATCAGGCCCAGCAGGGTCTGCATCTGCTCTTCCAGCAGCTGCGCGGCGCGGCGCAGGCACTGGGCGCGCTCGGCCACCGGGGTCGATTGCCAGATGGGCGCGGTATTGGCCGCGGCGCGCAAGGCGGCCTCGGCCTCGTCGCCATTGGCCTCGATCACGTGGCCCACCACGTCGCGCAGGTTGGCGGGGTTGCGCACTTCGATCGCACGGGCCGCATCCCAGGCCTCGGCGCCCTCGCCCAGCATCGGCGCGGCGCGCCAGGGCGTAGCGGCGCTGGTCAACAGCGCGGCCGACAGCGACCCCAGGCGATGTTCGTTGCTCAGGTCCAGGCCCGCCGAATTGGCGCGTGCGCCTTGCTGCGGATTGCCGTAAAGCTCGCGCGGCAGCGGAATCTTCTCGTGCGGCGCCCCCAGCGGCACGATGCGCGAGGCCGCCTCCACCGGATCGGCGACCAGCGTCTCGACCGGAATGGTGTCGTCGCCGATCAGGTTCACGAACGAGGTGTTGGCGCCGTTTTCGAGCAGGCGGCGCACCAGGTAGGCCAGCAGGGTTTCGTGCGTGCCGACCGGTGCGTAGATGCGGCATGGACGGTTCAGCTTGCCCTGCGCCAGCGGGCCCACCACTTCGTCATAGAGCGGCTCGCCCATGCCGTGCAGGCACTGGAATTCGTACTGGCCCGGATAGTAGTTCTGGCCGGCCAGCTGGTAGATCGCCGCCAGGGTGTAGGCGTTGTGCGTGGCGAACTGCGGGTAAACGGCTTCCGGCGCACCCAGCAGCTTGCGGGCGCAGGCCAGGTAGGCCACGTCGGTATAGACCTTGCGCGTGTAGACCGGATAGCCCTCCAGGCCATCCACCTGGGCGCGCTTGATCTCGCTGTCCCAGTAGGCGCCCTTGACCAGGCGCACCATCACGCGGTGGCGGCTGCGGCGAGCCAGGTCGATGACGTAGTCGATCACGAACGGGGCGCGCTTCTGGTAGGCCTGGATGACGAAACCGATGCCGCTCCAGCCTTCCAGCTCAGGGGTGAAGCACAGCGCTTCCAGCAGGTCCAGCGAGATTTCCAGGCGGTCGGCTTCCTCGGCATCGATGTTCAGGCCGATGTCGTAGCTGCGTGCCAGGATCGTCAACGCCTTCACGCGCGGCAGCAGTTCGGCCATGACGCGTTCGCGCTGGGCGCGCGAATAGCGCGGGTGCAGCGCCGACAGCTTGATCGAAATGCCCGGGCCTTCATAGATGCCCCGGCCGGCCGCAGCCTTGCCGATGGCGTGGATGGCCTGCTCGTACGAGGCGTAATAACGGTCGGCGTCCTCGGCCGTGGTGGCGGCCTCGCCCAGCATGTCGTACGAATAGCGGAAACCGCGGCTTTCCATCTTGCGGTTGTTGGCCAGCGCTTCGGAAATGGTCTGGCCCGACACGAACTGCTCGCCCATCATGCGCATGGCCATGTTCACGCCCTTGCGCACCAGCGGCTCGCCGCCCTTGCCGATCAGGCGCGTCAGCGCCTTGGACAGCGACTGCTCGCTGCTCACGGCCACCAGTTTGCCCGTGATCATCAAGCCCCAGGTGGCGGCATTGACGAACAGCGATTGCGAACCGCCCATGTGCGATTTCCAGTCGCCGCGGGCAACCTTGTCGCGGATCAGCGCGTCGCGCGTGGCGCGGTCGGGAATGCGCAGCAGCGCCTCGGCCAGGCACATCAGCGCCACGCCTTCCTGGCTGGACAGCGAGAATTCCTGGATCAGGCCCTCGACCCCGCCGCCTGTGCGCTTGCCGCGCAGCTTCTTGACCAGGTCGGTGGCCATCGCATGCACCTTTTCCAGGTTCGGCATGCGGGCCTGGCCCAGCAGCAACGGCACGCATTCGGGCTCGGGGCGGCGATAGGCGGCGGTGATGGCCGCGCGCAGCACCGATTGCGGCTGCACGTCCTGGCCGAATTCATAGAATGGCGGCGTGGCCGCGGCGGGATGTTCGCCACCCTCGTCGTCGGCGCCCTCTTCCCCGCCCAGGTGGGACATTTCGGCGGGCAGGTGGCCGCGTTCGATCTTGTCCAGGTAGGCAAGGATTGCCTGCTTGTGCAGCCAGTGCGGCGTGCAGTGGAGCTTTTGCGCGGCGGCCTTCAGGCGGTCGCGTAACGCGTCATCGACTTTGACGCCGAGGGTGGTGCTGGCCATAAGAGATTGCTTCCTGTCGCATGGCAAAGGTCATACCGGGCCCACAGAGAGGCCCGGCATCGGTAGGACCGTATGCTAATCAGGTTGCAACCGGGTTTGTACTAAGGTTAACCCTAGGGTTAACCGGTTGAGATCATGGCGGGTTTTTGACATCCACCCTGACCCTTTTTTGGGACGGCCGATTCAGTCCGGCAGCGGCGAACACCCCAGCATCTGCACCACGCCGCCGCTGTCCGGCGTTTGCCCACGAATGGCGGACGCCATGGCGCCGGCCAGCGCCACCACGGCGCGTTGCTGCGCCGCGACCAGGCCGGGCACGCCCGAGGTCGGCGCGCCCGCGGCGGCGTCGGACACGTTCACCGTGACCACGCTGCGGCACAGCAGGCCGGTGCCCTTCAGGTTCACCGGCCGCACCCGCCAGGTCGCATCCAGCTGCGCCATGCGATCCGCGACCAGATCGAACCGCTGCACGTCGGTCTGCACCCGCCAGACCGGCGCGACAGGCCCCGGCTTGACCACCTGCACGTCCAGCGCACCCAGGTCATGCTTGAGCGCATCGGACAGCGCCCCGCGGATCTCGTCGCCCAGCGGCGAGGTCCAGCGCTCGGAATACAGCGCCGACACGCTGCCGTCGCCCGTACGCACCATCAACTGCGGCTGGTCGGCCTGGGCCACCACGTTGACGCTCTGCACATCGATCAGGAAAGGCGCTGCCGCACGCGGCACGGCGGGCGCGGGCGCCGACGGCCCCTGCAGGGTGTAGTAATGCACCGGCGGCGACGAGGCGCAACCGGCCAGCAGCGCGACCAGCGCCAGCGCGGGCGCGCCGCGGGATAGTTGCCGGGCGGACGTGCCCAGGGGTGAGCGGAAGGATCGGGAGCGAAGGATATGCATGGGTTCAGTTCCTGACCGGACCGGCGCCGGGGATCGGGTCGTCGCCGCGGCCGCGCAGCAACGATTCGGGGTTCGACTGCAGGAAGTCGGCCAGCGCCCGCAACGAGCGTGCCGCGCGGCTCAATTCCTGCATGGCCTTCTCGGCGTTGACCGGCAGCGAGGCGTCCGACGCCAGCAGCGCGTTCAGGCTGGCCATCGATTCCTGGGCTTGCTTGAGCACGCCCTGCGCCTGCGGCGCCACCTGCTTGTCCAGGCGCGTCATCAGCTTGGAAGTGCTGGACAGCGTGGTGCGCAGGTCCTCGCCGATCTTGTCGAACGGAATCTTGTCGATGCGGGCCACGATATTGCTGACCTGCTGCTGCAGTTGGTCCAGGTTGCCCGGCACGGTCGGGATCAGGGCCGGGCTGGACATCTTGAAGTCCACCGGTTTGGCGTTGGGGAAGTCGTCCAGCACGACGTACAGCTGGCCGGTCAGCAGGTTGGCGGTGCGCAACTGGGCGCGCAGGCCATGCTTGATCAAGATGCCCAGCAGGCGGCCACCGGCCTCTTCGCCGTCTTCGACGGCGCGGGCGCGCACTTCCTCGTAGACCCGACCCAGGCGTTCCGGATACAGCGTCGCGTCCACCAGCGAATAGAAGCGCTTGCTGACGGGGTCGAAGTCCAGGTTGATCTGCGTGACGTTGCCCAGCGTAATGCCGGAGAAATCGATCGATGCGCCCACCGACAGGCCACGGATCGACTGATCAAAGCGCATGCGGATCGGGAAGGCCTCGCCATCCGGATTGGCCTTGGCGGCCGCTTCCGTGGCATAGAGCTCGAAACGCGCATCGGCCGGCGCCGGCGTCGCGGCGTCGCGCGCGCTGTAGACCGGTTCGAAGGCCACGCCGCCCACCGCCATCGACACCAGCGACTGGGTGCGTACTTTCAGGCCGTCGGCATTGACGCTGAAATCCACGCCGCTGGCGTTCCAGAAGCGCGTGCCATTGGTGACGTATTTGTCGTTGGGCGCGTCCACGAACACCTCGACGTTCACGGCGTCGCCGGTCTTGTCGAGCGCATAGCCGATCACCCGGCCCACATTGATGCGCCGGAAATACACCGGCGAACCGATATCCAGGGACCCCAGGTCCGACGCCTTGAGCTTGAAGCGCTTGCCGGCGCGGTCGTGCGTCACGGCAGGCGGCGTCTCCAGGCCCACGAAGTGCAGCTTGGTGGCCTTCTTGGCGCCATCCTTGCTTTCCACGGCGTCCACGCCGATGTAGGCACCGGACAGCAGCGTGCCCAGTCCGGACACGCCGCTGACGTCCAGGCGCGGGCGCACCACCCAGAAATTGGTGCCTTCGCGGGCCAGGTCGGCCACTTCCCGCGACAGTTCCGCCTGCACCACGACCTTGCTGCGGTCGCTGTTGAAGCCGATGGACTTCACCGTGCCGACGTTCACGTCCTTGTAGCGCAGCTGGGTCTTGCCGACTTCCAGCCCTTCGGCGGTGTTGAATTCGATGGAAAGATCCGGCCCGGCCTGCATCCAGGTGCGCACCACCAGCGACAGGCCCATCAGCGCGGCAACCACGGGCACCAGCCAGATCCATGAGATCCGGCTCTTGCGCTTGCGCGAAATGGTCGGTGACGCAAACTTCTCTTCACCAGATCCAGGTGCTTGGTCGGACATCTGTTTTTTCCTTTTCTTCTTGGTCGGTAAACGCGGTACAGCCCCGCCCCGCAGGCGGCCGGCCGGATGCGTCAGCCCATTTCGGTGCCCGCGGCAGACGCCGGCTCTCGCCGCCTGCCGGCCACGGGCGGATCCATGTCGATCTCGCTGGTGCCTTCCAGGTCCCAGCTGCGCCGCAGGTCAAAACTCATGGCGGACAGCATGGTCAGGATGACCACCACCCCAAACGCCGCGGCACCCCCGCCGGCGCTGATTTCCATCAGGCCCTGGAAGTCCGCCAGGGCCGCCAGCAATATCACCACGAACACGTCCAGCATCGACCATTGGCCGATGAACTCGACCATCTCATACAGCCGCGTGCGCGGCCGCAGGTTCGTCGTGCTGCGCCATTGTTCGGTCAACAATAGCAGGATCAGCGCCAGCAGTTTGGTCAGCGGCACCGCCACGCTGGCAATGAAGACGATCAGCGCAATGTCCCACGACCCCATGTTCCAGAGTTCGACCACGCCGCCCAGGATGGTATGGGCGCTGTCGCCCAGCACCGAGCTGACCTTCATGACGGGCAACACATTGGCCGGAATATAGAACACCACGGCCGCCAGCAACAGGGCCCACGTACGGGCCAGATGGTCGGGCTTGCGGTAGTGCACCACCGCGTGGCAGCGCACGCAATGGTGTTCTGCTTCGGGATCGCCCTCGCGCGGCAGCGCCTGCACCTGGCCACAGACGTGGCAGCCGGTCAGCACCACGTCGGGCCCTGCCTCGGGCACGTGCACCGGCACGACCTCGGCGGATTCCGCGTAGCGCCACAGCACATGCGGTGTCAGCCGCCCCAGCATGGTCAAGAGGATGGTCAGGATGCCGAAGGCGGCCAGGCCGATGCCGGGCGACACCGCGGCCATGCCGGCCAGCTTCACCACCGCCACCAGCACGCCCAGCAAAAACACCGGCACCATGCACCAGGGCCGCAGCAAGCCCAACAGGCGCATCGCGCCCTGGAACCCGGCGGGCTCCACGCCACGCGACAAGGGGCCCAGCACCCACAGCAGCACGGTCAGCTGCAACAGCGGCAAGGCGAAACCCGCCAGCCCGGTCATGATGGCGACGATGTAGTGACCCTGGCGCCAGGTGATGGAAATGGCATCCAGCAGAGAGGCCTGCTGCACCATGCCCTGCACCGACATCGATGCGACCGGGTAGGCGTTGGCCACGCCGAAGATGATCAGGGCGGAAATAGCGAGCGCCAGCCAATTGGACAAAGTAAGCCCGCTGTAGCGCCACAGGGTGGCACCGCAGCGGGCGCAATTGGCGGTCTCGCCAGGTTCAAGCTGATGTCGGCGATAGATGCTTGCGCAGTGTTCGCACTCGATCAGCGGCTGGCGGTCCGCGTCGGTCATGGGCCTAGTCGATCAGCTCGACTTCCTGCTTGTCGGGCGCGGCCGACGGTGGCTTGCCGTGGTCGTCGAAGTCCAGCGTGACCTTGTTGGCCTCGTCCAGATCGACCGTGACCGTGCCGCCGTCGACCAGCTTGCCAAACAGCAGCTCGTCGGCCAGCGCGCGCCGGATGGTGTCCTGGATCAGGCGCTGCATCGGACGGGCCCCCATGAGCGGGTCGAAACCTTCCTTGGCCAGGTGGTCGCGCAGGCGCGTGGTGAACACGGCTTCCACGCGACGCTCGTGCAGCTGGTCTTCGAGCTGCATCAGGAACTTGTCGACCACGCGCAGGATGATCTCGCGGTCCAGCGGCGCGAACGGGATGATCGCGTCCAGGCGGTTGCGGAACTCGGGCGTGAACATGCGGCGGATTTCCGCCATTTCGTCGCCCACCACGCGCGAGTTGGCAAAACCGATGGACGGACGGTTCAAGGTTTCGGCGCCCGCGTTCGTCGTCATGATGAGGATGACGTTGCGGAAGTCTGCCTTGCGCCCGTTGTTGTCCGTCAGCGTGCCGTGGTCCATGACCTGCAGCAGGATGTTGAAGACGTCCGGGTGGGCCTTTTCGATTTCATCGAGCAGCAGCACGCAGTGCGGCTGCTTGGTGATGGCTTCGGTGAGCAGGCCACCCTGGTCGAACCCGACATACCCCGGAGGCGCGCCGATCAGGCGCGACACCGCATGGCGTTCCATGTATTCGGACATGTCGAAGCGCAGCAGTTCGACGCCCAGCGTGAACGCCAGCTGGCGTGCGACTTCGGTCTTGCCCACCCCGGTAGGACCGGAGAAGAGGAAGGCGCCGATCGGCTTTTCCGGCTTGCCCAGGCCCGAGCGCGCCATCTTGATGGCGGCCGCCAACGCGTCGATGGCGTTGTCTTGCCCGAAGACCACGGTCTTCAGGTCGCGATCCAGCGTGGCAAGCTTGCTGCGGTCGTCGTTGGAGACGGACTGCGGCGGAATGCGCGCGATCTTGGAAACGATGTTTTCGATGTCGACCTTGCCGATCACCTTCTTCTGGCGCGAACGCGGCAACAGGCGCTGCGCGGCCCCGGCCTCGTCGATCACGTCGATGGCCTTGTCAGGCAGGTGGCGGTCGTTGATGAAGCGCGCCGACAGTTCCGCGGCGGCCGACAGCGCGGCGGCGGAATAGCGGACGTTGTGGTGCTCTTCGAAGCGGCTCTTCAGGCCGCGCAGGATCTGCACGGTCTGTTCGACGCTGGGTTCGGGCACGTCGATCTTCTGGAAGCGGCGCGACAGCGCGTGGTCTTTTTCAAAGACGCCGCGGTATTCGGTATACGTGGTCGCGCCAATGCACTTGAGCTGGCCCGAGGACAAGGCCGGCTTGAGCAGGTTGGACGCGTCCAGCGTGCCGCCCGAGGCCGAACCGGCGCCGATCAGCGTGTGGATTTCGTCGATGAACAGGATCGCGTCAGGGTTGCCGCGGATCTGCTTGAGCACGCCCTTCAGGCGCTGCTCGAAATCGCCCCGGTACTTGGTGCCCGCCAGCAGCGCGCCCATGTCCAGCGCGAACACTTGCGCGGCCTGCAGGATTTCAGGGACTTCGCCACGCGTGATGCGCCAGGCCAGGCCTTCGGCGATGGCGGTCTTGCCCACACCGGCCTCGCCGACCAGCAGCGGATTGTTCTTGCGGCGGCGGCACAGTACCTGGATCACGCGCTCGACTTCGTGCTCGCGCCCGATCAGCGGATCGATGCGGCCCGCCAGCGCCGCGGCGTTCAGATCGGTCGCGTACTGGTCCAGCGGCGACTGGCGCGATTCGCCCTGCTCTTCACCATTGGTCTGCTGCTCTTTCTGCACGGCGGCGGACTCCACCTGTGGCTGTTTGGTAATGCCATGCGACAGAAAATTGACGACGTCCAGCCGAGTGACGCCCTGCTGCTGCAGGTAGTACACGGCGTGCGAATCCTTTTCGCCGAAAATGGCCACGAGCACGTTCGCGCCCGTCACCGGCTTCTTGCCGGTGCCGCCCGCGGACACATGCATGATTGCGCGCTGGATCACGCGCTGGAAACCCAGGGTCGGTTGCGTGTCGACTTCTGCGCCGCTGGGAATCACCGGGGTGTTTTCCGAAACGAACTGGCGCAGGTTACGGCGCAGGTCGTCCAGGTTGGCTGCGCAGGCGCGCAACACTTCGACTGCCGAAGCGTTGTCGAGCAACGCCAAGAGCAGATGCTCGACGGTAATAAATTCGTGCCGGGCCGAACGGGCCTCGACGAAAGCCATATGCAGGCTGACTTCAAGCTCTTGGGAAATCACGCTTCCTCCGTAACGCATCGAAGCGGTCAAATACACGATTCATATTCTATGCCGATCATGGCGTAACGCCAGCGATTTCAAAAACCACACTATCGTGGCGGCCTTGCGAGTCCATGACGGTAAGCGTATACCGGCCGTCTTGCGCCAGCACTAGATTAAACGAACGACCCGACGCGCCATGGCCAACCACGCGACCGTCGAGCATCCACCATACTTCGCCTTCGGCGCCCTGCACATCCACATCCAGCGCCACCTGCTTGCTGCCTGGCACGGGCCGCAACACCGAACCCGTGGCCACGCCCCCCAGCCGCAACGGCCCCTGCGACGCGTCGGCGTAGCCGGCAAACGACGGCGGCACCGTTTCATTCAGGGCCCAGGCGGCGCGCTGTTCCGGGCATGCGCCCGACGGCACGCTGCCCAGCTTGTAGCCCAGCGGCCAGCACGTCACGACGGCCTGCACCGTGTCGGGCCGGACGCGGACGTGCAGCGCGCCCTCTGGTAGCGCCGCCACGATGTCCTGCAGTAGCGGCGCCGCCACATTCGCCCCGAAAAATCCGGGGTTCGGGGTGCCGTCCGGGCGGCCGACCCATACTCCGATTGTCCAGCTGTCGGTCACGCCGATGGCCCAGGCGTCCCGGAAACCAAAACTTGTCCCGGTTTTCCAGGCCAGTTGCCGAGCCGGGCTTCCCGACTGGTAGAACGGCCTGTCCGGGTGGCCGCCGCCTTCGAGGATGTCCCGGACAATCCAGGCGGCGCCAGCACTAATCATACGGGACTCGACCCGCGGCTGCTCCGGACGCAGCCGCGGCCGGCCGGAGATGCCGCCGCGGGCCAGGGCCCGGTAAGCGCCCACCAGTTCTTCCAATGTGGTGCCGCCCCCGCCCAAAATCAAGCTCAGATTGGGCTCGGCGCCGGCAGGCATTCGTAACCAGACGCCGCCTTTGAGCATAACCGACGCAAAACGGCTGGGTCCGACCCGGTCCAGGAGGTCCACGGCAGGCACGTTCAGCGAGCGTTGCAAGGCCTGGGATACGCTGATCGGGCCCGAAAACGCCGCCTGGAAGTTGCCCGGTGCGTAGCCGCCGAACGACATGGGCGCATCGATCAACAGGCTTTCCGAATGGATCAGCCCGTCGTCCAGCGCCTGGCCGTACAGGAAAGGCTTCAGAGTAGAACCCGGCGAGCGCACGCCACGCACCATATCCACGTGGGCGTATCGGGAATCATCGGCAAAATCGGCGGATCCGGCGTAGGCCTTGATTTCCAGGGAATCGTTGTCCATCACCAACACGGCCATGGACACCTTGGGCGGCAGGTTGTCGACCCGGTCCAGCAGCATGCGCTCGACCGCGGCCTGCATGTCGGCATCCAGGGTGGAGGTCAGCAGCGGCGGTCGGGAACCGGGGCGACGCGGGCCGCCGGTCTTGCGGCCGGCCTCCTGCAACAGGCGCTGCGCAGCCAGCGGCGCCAGCCAGCGGGCCCGCAGCGGCGGCGCGACCACGCGTTCGATCTTGGCATCGGCCACTTGCGCCGACGTCCAGCGACCCAGTTCCACCATGCGGTCCAGCACCTTGTCGCGCGCGGCCTGCGAGGCCTCGGGATGGCGGTCCGGCCGCAACCGCGACGGCGCCTGCGGCAAGGCGGTCAGCATGGCGGCCTCGGCCGGGCTGAGATCGCGCGCCGGTTTGCCCAGCCACAGGCGCGAGCCCATCTCCACCCCTTCCACGATGCCGCCCATGGGCGCGTGGGTCAGGTAGAGCGACAGGATCTCGTCCTTGCTGTAGTGCATTTCCAGCTGCACGGCGCGCCAGGCCTGGCGCAGCTTGGCGGCCATCGACCGCGACGGCTTGCCGGCCAGTTGCGGGTCGATCAGCCGCGCCACCTGCATGGTCAGGGTCGATCCGCCCGAGACGATGCGGCGGTTGGTGGCCCATTGCCAGCCGGCGCGCGCCAGCGCCACGGGGTTGACCCCGGGGTGCCAGTAGAACCAGCGGTCTTCGTAGGTCAGCAGCGTATCCAGGTAGTACGGCGACACCTGGTCCGGCTTGACCGGGTAGCGCCAGATGCCGTCACGGCTGGGATAGTTGCGCAGGGGCGTGGCGGCGGCGGCGGCCCCCACCGCCGCGCCGCCGGGATCGATGGGGGGGAAGGGAGACAGGCTGTCTCTTTTTCACATCTCCCAGCCCCCCAGACCTGTTGGTCCCTCTCGTATTGCGTCCTCTGTTTGTAAAAAAAAAAAAAAAAATCAACTAGAATTAAACGTGGTATGGATGTTTTTAATCTCTTTATCTATTCAGCAGTG
>NZ_JCBANA010000078.1:0-28809 GCF_059760725.1 Achromobacter sp. 1014246743 | reverse complement strand
TTGTTTAAAGGAACGTTTGTGGCCTTCCGAGGTGGCGCGCGCCCGGCCTGGCGGCGGTGCGCGCGGATGGTGCCCCTGCCCGAGGGCTTAGAACTTCACGCCCACGCCCAGCCAGTAGCGGCGGCCGTCTTCGACGTAGCCGTAGTCGTCATAGCCGACCTGCTTGTCGAACAGGTTGTAGATGCCGGCGTACACCGACACCTTCTTGTTGACCGCGTACGATCCGCCCAGGTCCACGAAGGTATAGGACGGCGCCACCAGCGACGATGCGGACGGGCCGGTGATCGGCTGGCTTTCCTTGCCGCGGTAGTTGACGCGGGCCCAGGCTTCCAGGGCGTCCGACGCCTGCCAGTTCACCGTGGTGGTGAACAGGTGCTTGGGCAGCTGGTTCAGCGGCTGGCCGGCGTACTGGCCCGACTTCTGCTCGGACTTGGTGAAGGTGTAGCTGCTGGTCACGGACCAGTCGCGCGCCAGCGGCAGCTTCATGCTGGCTTCCACGCCGCGCGACACCGCCTTGTCCACGTTCATGTAGGTGGTGGGGTTGGCGCCGAACTGGTTCGGCCCCTCGGTGCACTGCGACAGCGGGCACGCGACGCGGGTGATCTTGTCCTTGAAGTTATTGTTGAACAGCGTCAGGCCGGCGTTGAAACCTTCGCCATCGTCATACAGCAGGCCGATTTCCTCGGTCACCGACTTCTCGGGAGTCAGGTCCGGGTTGCCGTACATGTTGCCGCCGCGGCTGACCTGGCCCCAGCCGGCCACGGTCTGGCGCAGGTCGGGTGCGCGGAACCCCGTGGACACGCCGCCCTTCAGGGTCCAGCGTTCAGCCAGGTGCCACACGCCGTACAGGCGCGGGCTGAAGTGGCTGCCGAAGTTCTCGTCCTGGTCCATGCGCAGGCCGCCGGTCAGCGCGAAGCTGTCGGTCAGGCGCCATTCGTCTTCGGCGAACACGGCCCACTGGTAGCGGTCCACCTTGCTCGGGCCACCCGCCAGCTGGTTGCCGGTCTGGTCGGTCAGGCGCTGCGACAGGTAGCTGCCGCCCAGCGTCAGCATGTGCGACCCCAGCGGCAGCGACCAGCTGGTCTGCAGGTCCAGGTTCTTGATCTTCATCTGGCGCGAGCGATTGTCGAACTCTTCCTGCTGCACATAGCTGTCGGACACGGCCCAGCCCCAGCGGCCGGTGTGCGACAGTGCCCACTTGTTGCTGCGGTAGTCGGTCTCGGACGACGCCGGGCAACCGGTGCGCGCGCAAGCCTGGCCCGGCGGCAACGGCGCCACGGTCTTGCCCAGGGTGTTCTCGTACTTCTGGCGGCTGGACGTGGCTTCCAGCACGATGTCGTGGTCGCGGTTCGGCGTCAGCGCCAGCTTGGCGGTGATGTTGGTGGCGTTGCGCTTGCGGTAGCCATCGACGATCCTGTCTTCGTCGCGCTGGGTTGCCTGGCCGTAGATCTGCAGGCCCAGCAGGTCATTCTTGATCGGGCCGGCCAGGTAGAAGTTGCCCTGGTAGATGTCGCCCGACTTGCTGCTTTCCTGGATGGTGGTGTCCATGCGGATCTCACCGCCCCACTCGCTGGGCACCTTGCGGGTGATGATGTTGATCACCCCGCCCATGGCGTCGGACCCATACAGCGACGACATCGGGCCGCGCACCACTTCAATGCGTTCGATCGCCGAGATCGGCGGGGTCCAGCCGCCTTCCACGCCGCTCGAATCCGAGTTGGTGCGGGTTTCGCGGGAGTTCTGGCGCTTGCCGTCGATGAGAATCAGCGTGTACTTCGGCCCCATGCCGCGCAGGCTGATGTCCTGGCGGTCGCCGCCGCCGGTCACCACCACGCCGGGTACCTCGACCAGCGCATCGGTGACGTCGCGATAGAACTTCTTTTCCAGGTCCTGGCGCGTGATCACGCTGATGGACGCCGGCGCGTCCTGGATCTGCTGTTCGTAGCCGCTGGCCGTCACCACCACGGTGTCCATGACCTTGGGCGCGGCAGAATCCGCCGATTGCGCCCAGGCCGATTGGCCCATGCCCAGGCCCGCCGCGCACAAGGCGACGGTCAGGCGGGTACGCGGGCCGACTGCGCGCCGCGCGGCCAGATCGATGCTGCTCATGTTTCAGACTCTCCCGTCCCGGACAGCTGCCGCGCCCCGTGCGCAGCGCCGCCGTCCGCTTCGTATTTTTAATGAAAACTATTCTCATATTAGAATTGAGGGGTCCGGAACGCTGCAACACGCTTTCCTCAACTTTTATCTTCTTCGCACTTCTTGACACTTCGGCAGCCACACACCCGCTATGCTGCCGGCGGCAACAGAACCCAAGCGCATGTCCATTCCTACCCAAATGGTGACGCGCCGCATCCTGTTGATCGACGACGACGTCGACCTGGCATTGATGCTGCGCGAGTATCTCGACCCCCACCACGTCGACCTGACGTTGGCGCACAGCAGCGCCCAGGGCCTGCCCCTGGCCTTGCAGGACGGCTACGACCTGATCCTGCTGGACCTGATGCTGCCCGACGGCAACGGCCTGGACCTGCTGCGGCGCCTGCGCCAAAGCTCGCGCCGCCCCGTCATCATGTTCACCGCGCACGGCGGCGAAACCGACCGCGTGCTGGGGCTGGAACTGGGCGCCGACGACTACCTGGCCAAGCCCTTCAGCCCGCGCGAGCTCAAGGCGCGCATCTGCGCCGTGCTGCGCCGTTTCGAGGAAATGCCCGAGGCCCCCGCCGCCGAGCTGAACGTCGGTGCCCTGTCGCTGGACGCCGCCAGCGGCCGCGCCCGGCTGGGCACGCAGGAAGTGCTGCTGACCGGCGCCGAACAGCGCATCCTGGAAGTGCTGATGCGCGCCCCCGGCCAGGTGGTGCCGCGCGAACAGATCAGCCTGTACGCGCTGGGCCGCACGGCCGACCGCTACGACCGCAGCATCGACACCCACATCAGCAGCCTGCGCAAGAAGCTGCGGCTGGACCAGGCCGACGACGCCCCCGCCATCCGCAACCTGCGCGGCCTGGGCTACGTGCTGGCAGGCACGGCCTGAATGGCCTGGCTGCCCGTCCGTTCCCTCTTCTGGCGCGCCTTCCTGACCTTCTGGGGCGCCATGGCGGTCATCATGGTCTGCGGCATGATGCTGACCGCGGCCGTGGCCTGGTATCGCGTCGACTCGCTGGACGGCCTGAACCCCGGCAACCTGACCCGCGATGCCGCCCAGATCGCCCGCGCGGAAGGCGCCGACGGCCTGCGCCGCTGGCTCGAGGCAATGGACAACCGCTATTCGGCGCTGAAGATCTACGTGGTCGATGCCCAAGACCAGGACATCCTCAAACGACGCCTGCCCACCCGCCTGCACGATTGGCTCATCGCCTTTCGCGGGTCGCACGACGCCAACCTGATCGCCGCCCTGGACGTGCCCGCCGACCCGTCCGCCCTGCGCGTGTCCTGGTGGGACCCGCAACTGCTGGTGCTGCCGGACCACACGGAACTGCTGATGCTGTTCCTGCCCTACGACTCGTCGCATTGGGAAGTGCTGGGGCTGACCCCGGTGACGCTGGCGCTGTTGCTGTTCGCCCTGGCCGTGACCGCGCCCTTCTGCTGGGCGCTGACCCGCCACGTGGCCGCGCCGCTGGGCCAGTTGCGCCAGGCCGCGCGCACGTTGTCGGCGGGTCGCCTGGATACCCGCACGCCGCTCAAGCTGTCGCAACGCAAGGATGAACTGGGCCTGCTGGCGCGCGATTTCGACGCCATGGCCCACCGCCTGCAGGCGTTGGTGGATACGCGCGAACAGCTGTTGCGGCACATCGCGCACGAGCTGCGCTCGCCGCTGGCGCGCCTGCGCCTGGGCGTGGAACTGGCGCGCCGCAAGGACGAACGCCTGGATCTGCAACTGGACCGCATCGAACGCGAATGCGAACGGCTGGACGGGCTGGTGGGCAGCACCCTGCGGCTGGCCCGCATGGGCGCGCTGCCCTCGCCCACCGACACGCTGGACCTGGCCGACGTGGTGGATGACGTGGTGCAGGATGCGCGCTTCGAGGCCGGCGACCGCAAGCTGGGCATTGCCTGGACGCGCCCGGCGCCGCTGCTCGTCACCGCCGACCGCGACAGCCTGGCCAGCGCCATCGAAAACGTGCTGCGCAACGCCCTGCGCTTCACTCCGGCGGGCGGCAGCATCCAGGTGCGCCTGCTCGCCGATGCCGGCGAAGCCTGCCTGGAAATCGAAGACAGCGGCCCCGGCGTGCCGGAAAAAGAACTGGCCTACCTGTTCGAGCCCTTCTATCAGAGCACCGCCGGCGCCGCCGTACCCGCAGGCGGTGCGGGCCTGGGGCTCAGCATCGCCCGGGCTGCCGTGGCGGCACACAAGGGCCGGATCTCGGCGCGCAACGCGTCGCCGCGAGGCCTGAGCGTGCGTATCGAATTACCGCGATCGTCCGCCTGAGCCAGGCCGCCCGGGATTTGCCCGCCCGGCGCTGGGCAGGCGAGGCGGGCGAGGTCAGTCGGCGTCGGACAGTATGGCCGCCGACAGCCGCGGCAACACCCGCAAGGCATTGGCGGTGGTCGCCTGCGCCACCTGCGCCGGCGATATCCCCCGCAGGTCCGCCAGCACCTGGGCGATGCGAGCCAGTTCCCCGGGGCGGTTGCGCCGCTCGGGCGGATGCAGCCAGGCCGGCGGAATATCCGGCGCATCGGTTTCCAGCACCAGGTGCTGCAAGCCCACGTCGGTGGCGTGGCGGCGGATCTGCAGCGCCCGCTCGTAGGTCATGGCGCCGCCCAGCCCCAGCGCAAAGCCCTGGTCGACAAAGGCCTGGGCCTGCTGGGTGCTGCCGTTGAAAGCGTGCGCGATGCCGCCGATGCGATCGTGCCGCCGCAGGTACTTCAACAGGATGTCTTGGGATTTGCGCACGTGCAGCAGCACGGGCAGCTTGAACTCGGCGGCCAGCGCCAGTTGGGCGGCGTAGAAGCGTTCCTGCCGCGCCCGCGGTTCGCCGGACGCGATCTCGGGCACGAAGAAATCCAGCCCGATCTCGCCGATGGCCACGAAGCGCGGATCGCCCAGGGCGTCTTTGACGGCGCGGCGCAGCGCGTCCAGGTCGTCGTCGGATGCGCGCTGTACATACAAGGGATGGATGCCCAGCGCGTAGGCGCCGCCGGCCACCTGCGCCGCCAGATCACGCACCACCGAAAAATTGGCGCGCTCGACGGCGGGAATGACAATGGACTGCACGCCGGCTTCGCAGGCGTGCTCGGCGACCTGCCGGCGATCGGCGTCGAACTCGGCAGCGTCCAGGTGGCAGTGGGTATCGATCAGCATGGCGGGGCCTCCTGGGGCGGATTATCCCCCGCCGCGGGGCGGTAGGATACTGCCCGGGTCGGCCGACAACTCAGACCAGCCGGCCGTTTTCCATCAGCAATTGGCGGTCGGCGCGCGCCGCCAGTTCGGGATCGTGGGTCACGATGGCGAAGGCCGTGCCGGATTCCTTGTTGACCCGGGTCAGCAGCTCGAACATGTTGTGCGCCGTATGGCGATCGAGGTTGCCCGTGGGCTCGTCGGCCAGCACGCAGACCGGACGCGTCACCAGCGCCCGCGCCAGCGCGACGCGCTGGCGTTCACCGCCCGACAACTGGCCGGGGTAGTGGCCCTCGCGCGCCGCCAGGCCCACCAGGCCCAGCACTTCGCGCGCCGCCTCGCGTGCCTTGTCGCGGTTTTCGCGGCGCACGATGAGCGGCATCGCCACGTTGTCCAGCGCCGAGAATTCCGGCAGCAGGTGGTGGAACTGGTACACGAAGCCCAGGCTGCGATTGCGCACCGCGCTCTTGCGGGCTTCGGACAGGCCGACGGCCAACTGGCCGTCTACCGAGACCGCGCCGCTGGTCGGCACGTCGAGCAAGCCCAGGATGTGCAGCAAGGTGCTCTTGCCGGAACCGGACGCGCCCACGATGGCGACCATTTCGCCGCGCGCCACCGTCAGGGTGACGTTGCTCAGCACCTCGATGCGGGCCGGGCCTTCGTCATAGACCTTGACGATGTTGTCGGCATGCAGCGCCGGCGTCAGGGAATCAATCATGGCGCAGCACCTGTGCGGGTTGCAGGCGCGACGCGCGCCAACTGGGGTACAAGGTCGCCAGCAGCGATAGCACCAGGGACGTCAGGCCGATGACCGTGATGTCGCCCATCTGGGGGTCCGACGGCAAGGCGCTGATGAAATACACCTCGCGCGGCAGGAAGTGCACGCCCAGCAGGCGTTCGATGAACGGCACGATCACGTCGACGTTGTAGGCGATGACGATGCCGCCCACCACGCCCAGGAAGGTGCCGATCACGCCGATCAGCGCGCCCTGCACCAGGAAGATGCGGGCCACTTCGCCCGGCCCCGCGCCCAGTGTGCGCAGGATGGCGATGTCGGACTGCTTGTCCTTGACGGCCATCACCAGCGACGACAGCAGGTTGAACGCCGCCACCGCGACGATCAGCGCCAGGATCAGGAACATCATGCGTTTTTCGGTCTGCACGGCCGCGAACCAGGTGCGGTTGTTGCGCGACCAGTCGCTGGCCATGACGTACGGCGGCAGCACATTGCGCAGTTCGGCCGCCACTTCGGGGGCCTTCTGCATGTCGGCGATGCGCAGGCGCACGCCCGCGGTGCCGCTGTCGCGGAAGACCTTGGCCGCATCGTCGTTGTCCACGAAGGCCAGCGACGAATCGTATTCATAGTGGCCCGACGAGAACACGCCCACCACGGTGAACTGGCGCATGCGCGGCGCAAAGCCGGCCGGGCTGATGGAGCCCTGCGGCGCCATCATCAGCAGCGTATCGCCCACCTTGACGCCCATGCCGTCGGCCAGCTCGTTGCCCAGCACCACGCCAAAGCCGCCGGGCTTCAGGTCGGTCAGCTTGCCCGACACCATCTGGCGCGGCAGGTCCGACACGTTGCCTTCGGTGCCCGGATCGATGCCGCGCACCTGCACCCCGCGCAGCGCCTGCCCGCGCACCAGCATGCCCTGGGCCGCCACGAAGGGCGCGCCGGCCTTGACCTCGGGGTTGCGCTTGGCGGCATCGGAAAACTGCTGCCATTGCTCCAGCACGCGCTCGGGCGCCGCGCCGGGAATGTAGAGCTCGATGTGCGGCAGCACCGACAGCATGCGGTCACGGACCTCTTTCTGGAAGCCGTTCATGACCGACAGCACCACGATCAGGGCGGCGACGCCCAGCGCGATGCCCGCCATGGAACTGGCAGCGATGAAAGAGATGAAGCGATCGCGGCGGCCGCGTCGCTGGCGGATTCGAGCCAACCCGGCATAGCGGGCGCCGATCCAGAGTTCGTAGGGTATTTTCAGCACGTGCGCATTATGGCATTAACCGGCTGGAAAACCGCCCCGCGGATGTGGGATTGGACGACCAGCCGTGTCAACGTATGGCAATCGGGACCGGCCTTAGTTCCCCGGGCAGCCAGCGACTACAATCGCGGCCATGCTGATCGTCATTCCGGGCGCCTTGCCCGCCCTTCCCGTTGCCGCCGAACTGGCCAAGCTCCTGCCCCAGCGCGCGCCCACGCTGCACCGCTGGCTGCAAGCCGCCAGCGCCCGGGTCCAGGCCCACGACATCCGCGCCTACGGCTGTACGCCCTTCGAATCCTGGCAGCTGGACCAATCCGGCTACGCGCCCGAACCCGGCCTGCTGCAAGGCGCCGGACTGGGCCCGCTGCTGGCTGGCGACCCGGCCGGCAACGGCCCCGTCTGGCTGGCCGAGCTGGTGCACCTGGCCCTGGGCACCGACCAGGCCACCTTGCTCGACCCGGCCCTGATGGACCTGCGCGACGAAGAAACCGCCGCGCTGCTGGACACCGCCCGTCCGCTGTTCGACGGCACGGGCTTCACCGTCCAGCCGCTCTCGGCGGCGCGCTGGCGCCTGCAACTGCCCGATGGCCTGCGGCCGCAGACCGCCAGCCCGCTGGCGGTGGCCGGCCAACGCCTGAACGACTGGTGGCGCCAGGACACCGAAACCCGCCCCTGGCGTCGCCTGCTCAATGAAATCCAGATGGCCTGGCACGAGCATCCCGTCAACGATGCCCGCGCGGCGCGCGGCCTGCCGCCCGTCAATGCCCTGTGGCTGTACGGCGGCGGCACGCCGTGGCCAGCGCGCCCGGCCGCCCAGGCCGCCCACGTCCTGACCGCCCTCGAAGCGCCGCAACGCGCGGGCGACTGGGCCGCCTGGCTCGACGCCCTGGCTGAACTCGATACGCAGCTGCAACCGCTGGCCGGCCCCCATGGCCTGCCCGCCACGCCCGCCGAATTGCTGCTGCTGGGCGACGATCGCCGCGCCGCCCTGACCCTGAAACCGCGCGGGGGCCTGCTGGGCTTGCTGCCCGCCCCCAAGAAAAACTGGAGCGCCTGGTGGTCTCACCCCGCTTAACCGTCCGCCGGGCCGACCTGTCCGCCTGCCACGTCCTGGAAGCCTCGGGCATCCACCCCCTGCTGGCACGCCTGTGGGCCGCCCGCGGCGTCACCCATCCCGACCAGACCAAGCTGGCCTGGCCGTCGCTCTTGCCGCCCGCCGGCCTGACGCACTCGGCGCACGCCGCCGGCGTGCTGGCCGACGCCATCCAGGCCGGCAAGAAGCTGCTGATCGTGGCCGACTACGACTGCGACGGCGCCACCGCCTGCGCTGTCGGCCTGCGCGCCCTGTCCGCCATGGGCGCCGACGTCGACTTCCTGGTGCCCAACCGCTTCGAGACCGGCTACGGCCTGTCGCCCGCGGTGGTCGAGCTGGCCTGCCGCCACCGCAGCGGCAAGCCCGACATCATCATCACGGTGGACAACGGCATCGCCAGCGTCGACGGCGTGGCCGCGGCCAACGACGCCGGCATCGGCGTGGTCATCACCGACCACCACTTGCCCGGCGACACGCTGCCCGAGGCCCTGGCCATCGTCAACCCGAACCAGCCGGGCTGCGGCTTTCCGTCCAAGAACCTGGCGGGCGTGGGCGTCATCTTCTACATGATGCTGGCGCTGCGCGCCGAGCTGCGCCGCCGCGGCGTCTACGCGGCCGATGGCGGCCCGCGCCTGGACACCCTGTCCGACCTGGTGGCCCTGGGCACCGTAGCCGACGTGGTCAAACTCGACGCCAACAACCGCCTGCTGGTCACCCAGGGCCTGCAGCGCATGCGCAGCGGCCGCCTGCAACCGGGCCTGCGCGCCCTGTTCGCCGTGGCCGGCCGCGAACCGCGAACCGCCAACGGCTTTGACCTGGGCTTTGCACTGGGCCCGCGCATCAACGCCGCCGGCCGCCTGGCCGACATGAGCCTGGGCATCGCCTGCCTGACCACCGACGACGAGGCGCAGGCGCTGGAAATGGCGCGCGAACTCGACAACATCAACCGCGAACGCCGCACCATCGAAGCCGAAATGCGCGAACAGGCGCTGGCCGCCATGGAAGAACCCAACGCCGCGGCCGGCGCCACGGTCTGCGTGTTCGACCCGGGCTGGCACCAGGGCGTGGTCGGCCTGGTGGCCTCGCGCCTGAAGGAAAAATTCTGGCGGCCCACCCTGGCCTTCGCCCCCGCCGGCGACGATGAGATCCGCGGCTCGGGCCGCTCGATTCCCGACGTGCACCTGCGCGACGCGCTGGACCTGGTGTCCAAGCGCCATCCCAACCTGATCCGCAAGTTCGGCGGCCACGCCATGGCGGCCGGCCTGACGCTGGGCAAGGACGATTTTCCCGCCTTCGCCCCCGCCTTCGACGCCGCCGTGCGCGAACTGACCGGCCGCGACACCTTCGAACCCGTCATCGAAACCGATGGCTCGCTCGAATCGGGCTACGCCAACGCCGAAGTGGCCGGCATGCTGCAGCAACAGGTCTGGGGCGCGGGGTTTGCCGCGCCGCTGTTCCTGGACGAATTCGTGGTGCGCAACCAGCGCCTGGTCGGCGAAAAGCACCTGAAACTGTCGCTCGAACGCGGCCACCAGCGCTTTGACGCCATCTGGTTCGGTCACGACCAGTCGCTGCCGGAACACATCCAGGCGGCGTACCGGCTGGAGCAGAACGTGTGGAACGGGATGGTGTCGGTGCAGTTGGTGATAGAACACGCGGGTTGAGAGCCCCCACGCCGCGCACGCTACGCGCGCTTGCTGCCCCCCAAGGGGGGGTTTTTGCCTTGGGGCGGCCCGGCGGCAAAAAAACATCCTAGCCCCCGCCGGCCACATAGCAAGGGCGCTTCCCTCGGGAAGCGCCCTTGTTTTATCAAGCCCCGCGCGTTACTTGTTGACCAGCCTGGCCGGTTGCGCCAGCGCCACCAGCGCGCCCACCACCAGGCAGCCGGACAGCATGTACAGGCCGGTGTTGGTGGTGCCGGTCATGTCCTTGAGCCAGCCCACCAGGTACGGGCTGACGAAGCCGGCCAGGTTGCCCACCGAGTTGATCAGCGCGATGCCGGCCGCGGCAGCGGTGCCGCCCAGCACGGCCGTCGGCAGGCTCCAGAACAGCGGCAGCACCGTGCAGATGCCGATGTTGGCCACGGTCAGCGCCAGGATGGCCAGCACCGTATTGCCGCTCCAGACGGCCGAAAACATCAGGCCGACGGCGCCGCACAGGGCGGGTATCGCCACGTGCCAGCGGCGTTCGCGGTTGCGGTCCGAGTTGCGTGCGATCAGGATCATGCCGATCACCGCGAACAGGTTGGGCACCGCGGTCAACAGGCCGATCGCCAGCGGACTTTGCACGCCGGTGCTCTTGATCAGCGACGGCATCCAGAACCCCACCCCATACAGCCCCATCACGAACGAGAAGTAGATCAGCGCCATCGCCCACACCCGCGGACGGGTCAGCGCGGCGCGGATCGGCGGGTCTTCCTTGTTCTGTTCTTCGGCCGCGATATTGCGGATCAGCACGGCTTTTTCGTTGGCCGTCAGCCACTTGGCCTTGTTGATGCGGTCGTCCAGGTACATCAGCACCAGCACGCCGATGATCACCGACGGAATGCCTTCGAGCAGGAACAGCCACTGCCAGCCGGACAGGCCGTGGTCGCCATGGAAGGTGCTCATGATCCAGCCCGAGATCGGGCCGCCGATCAGCCCGGACATCGGCACGGCCGTCATGAAGAACGTCGTGATGCGGCCGCGGCGGGCGGCGGGATACCAGTAGGTCAGGTACAGGATGATGCCCGGGAAGAACCCGGCTTCGGCCGCGCCCAGCAGAAAGCGCAGGAAATAGAACATGTGCACGCTGGTCACGAACATCATGCAGGCCGAAATGATGCCCCACGTGATCATGATCCGCGCGATCCAGACGCGGGCGCCGACTTTATGAAGAATGATGTTGCTGGGAATCTCGAACAGGAAATAGCCGATGAAGAATATCCCTGCGCCCAGGCCGTAGACCGTCTCGCTGAACTGAAGCTCCTGCAGCATCTGCAGTTTGGCAAAGCCCACATTGACGCGGTCCAGGTAGGCCACGACATAGCAGACCACCAGCAGCGGCACCAGCCGCCAACCCACCTTGCGGTAGATCCGGTCCTCCTCAGCCGCCGGGATCGCCGGCGAGACCCCGGGGGCCATAGTGTGTTCCATCAACGTCTCCTCCTCTAACGGGATAGGCCGGCTGCCTGCCGGCATCTTGCGCGGTCCCGCGTCCCTGGACAGGGACATATGGGCCGGCCACCAAGCCTAGAATCCGACAGTTGACAAAAAACTGAACAACTCGCCCCTCTGCGCGCAAACCCCTAGAAGGCATTTCGCACCAATCCGTCCCCTTTGTTGCCCCCCTGGCCCGCAGCTCCGCCCCATCCACGGTAAAATGCCAGGTTTCGCACAAAAGTCATCAGACAGGATCATCATGGAAGCCGAACGTCAGAACCAGCTCGCAGCCCGCCTCGCCGACTACGCGGAGCGCGAACAGGCTCTACGGAGGTATCTTTGACTACGATGCCAAGACTGAACGCCTCCAAGTCGTAAACGCCGAGCTCGAAGACCCCGCCGTCTGGAACGACCCCAAGCACGCCCAGGACCTGGGCCGTGAAAAGAAAGCCCTCGAAGACGTGGTGGAAACGCTCACCGGTCTGGGCACGGGCCTGGCCGACTCGAACGAACTGTTCGAACTGGCCGCCGCCGACAACGACGATGCCACGCTGGAATCCATCGAAGCGGACGCCGACGCCTTCCAGGAAAAGCTGGAAAGCCTCGAATTCCGCCGCATGTTCTCCAATCCGGCCGATCCCCTGAACTGCTTCCTGGACATCCAGGCGGGCGCGGGCGGCACGGAAGCGCAGGACTGGGCCTCGATGCTGCTGCGCCAGTACCTCAAGTACGCCGAACGCAAGGGCTTCAAGGCCGAAATCCTCGAAGAATCCGAAGGCGAAGTCGCCGGCATCAAGTCGGCCACGATCAAGATCGAAGGCGAATACGCCTTTGGCTACCTGCGCACTGAAACCGGCGTGCACCGCCTGGTGCGCAAGAGCCCGTTCGACTCGTCGGGCGGTCGCCATACGTCGTTTGCCAGCGTGTTCGTCTACCCCGAAGTCGACGATTCCTTCGAAGTCGAAGTGAACCCCGCCGACCTGCGCGTGGACACCTACCGTGCGTCCGGCGCGGGCGGCCAGCACATCAACAAGACCGACTCGGCCGTGCGCCTGACCCACATGCCCACCGGCATCGTGGTGCAGTGCCAGAACGACCGCTCGCAGCACCGCAACCGCGCCGAAGCCATGCAGATGCTGAAATCCAAGCTCTACGAGCTGGAAATGCGCAACCGCATGGCCGAACAGCAGAAGCTGGAAGACTCCAAGACCGACGTGGGCTGGGGCCACCAGATCCGTTCCTACGTGCTGGACCAGAGCCGCATCAAGGACCTGCGCACCAACGTCGAAATCTCGAACACGCAGAAAGTGCTGGACGGCGACCTGGACCCCTTCATCCAGGCCAGCCTGAAGCAAGGCGTCTGAGTTACCCGCCCGTTCCGCCCACCGCACCCAGAGGGTCCACGAATGTCTGACACCATCGCAATTCTCACCGGCGCTTCGCGCGGCATCGGCGCCGCCATGGCGCGCGGCCTGGTCAAACCGGGCACGCGCCTCGTCACCCTGGCGCGCCGCGAAGATCCCGAGCTGGCCGCCTACGCCCGCTCGCAGGACGTGCAGCTCGAACAGCTGTCCGTGGACCTCTCCGACCTGGCCGCGGCCGAAGCCGCCGCCCAGCGCATCTGCGGCGCCCTGCCCCGCGACGCGCGCCGTTACCTGCTGATCAACAACGCCGGCACCGTGCACCCCGTGTCCGGCACCGATGCGCTGATCGACGGCCCGGCCATCGCCGCCGCCTTCAACCTGAACGTCACGGCCGTGATGCTGCTGACCGCACGCTTCCTGGCCGCCGTCGAAGACCTGCCGGCCGACCGCCGCGTGCTCAACATCTCGTCCGGCGCGGGCCGCAATCCCAACGCCGGCTGGGGCGTGTACTGCGCCACCAAGGCCGCGCTCGACATGTACTCGCGCGTGGTCAAGCAGGAACAGGGCGAAAGCGGCGCACGCATCGTTGCGCTGGCCCCCGGCATCGTCGACACCGACATGCAGGCCGCCATCCGCGCCAGCGACCCCGACGCCTTCCCGGCGCTGGCCAAGTTCCAGGACTTCCACGCCACCGGCAAGCTGTCTTCGCCCGCCAACGTGGCCTCCCGCATCCTCGCCTACCTGGACCGCGACGATTTCGGCACCACCGAAATCGACGACATCCGCAATTACGACTGATCCCCGACCATGACCGACCACACGACCGCTCCGGCACCCGCCCAGGATGAAAACCGCTTGATCGCCGAACGGCGCGCCAAGCTGGCCAAACTGCGCGAAACCGGGGTCGCGTATCCCAACGATTTCGTTCCCGACGCCCGCGCCGCCGCCCTGCACGACAAGTACGACGGCGAGGAACAGGAAGCCCTGGCCGCCGCCGCCGTCACCGTCAAGGTCGCCGGCCGCATGATGCTCAAGCGCGTCATGGGCAAGGCCAGCTTCGCCACCCTGCAAGACAGCACCGGCCGCATCCAGATCTACCTGGACCGCGGCACGCTGGGCGAAGACAACTACGCCGCGTTCAAGCAATGGGACATCGGCGACATCATCGCGATCGAAGGGTCGGTCTTCAAGACCAACAAGGGCGAACTGTCGGTGCACGCCGCCACGGCGCGCCTGTTGTCCAAGTCGCTGCGCCCGCTGCCGGACAAGTTCCACGGCGTTGCCGACCAGGAACTGCGCTACCGCCAGCGCTACGTCGACCTCATCATGACCGACGCCACGCGCCGCACCTTCGAAGCGCGCAGCAAGGCCGTGGGCAGCATCCGCCAGTTCATGCTCAACGCCGGCTTCCTCGAAGTCGAAACGCCGATGCTGCACCCGATCCCGGGCGGCGCGGCGGCCAAGCCGTTCGTCACGCACCACAACGCGCTGGACATGGAAATGTTCCTGCGCATCGCGCCCGAGCTCTACCTCAAGCGCCTCATCGTCGGCGGCTTCGAACGCGTGTTCGAAGTCAACCGCAACTTCCGCAACGAAGGCGTCAGCCCGCGCCACAATCCGGAATTCACGATGATGGAGTTCTACGCAGCCTTCGCGGACTACCGCTGGCTCATGGACTTCACCGAAGAACTGATCCGCCAGGCCGCCATCTCGGCCACCGGCAGCGCCGTCCTGACCTACCAGGAACGCGAGCTGGACCTCGGAAAGCCGTTCGACCGCCTGACCATCTGCGAAGCCATCCTCAAGTACGCGCCCGGCTACACCCAGGCGCAACTGGACGACCCGGTCTTCGTGCGCGCGGAATTGAAGAAGCTGGGCGCCGACGCCGATGGCCCGGTGCTGTCGCGCGCCGGCCTGGGCGCGCTGCAGCTGGCGCTGTTCGAGGAAACCGCAGAAGCCAAGCTCTGGAACCCCACCTACATCATCGACTACCCGGTCGAAGTCTCGCCGCTGGCGCGCGCGTCCGACTCGCGTGAAGGCATCACCGAGCGCTTCGAGCTGTTCATGACGGGCCGCGAGATCGCCAACGGCTTCTCCGAGCTGAACGACCCTGAAGACCAGGCCGAACGCTTCCGCTCGCAGGTCGAAGCCAAGGACGCCGGTGACGAAGAAGCGATGTACTACGACGCCGACTACATCCGCGCGCTGGAATACGGCATGCCCCCCACGGGCGGCTGCGGCATCGGCATCGACCGCCTGGTCATGCTGCTGACCGACAGCCCCAGCATCCGCGACGTCATCCTCTTCCCGCACCTGCGCCGTGAAGACTAAGCCGCGCGCCGCGTCATGATCTTCAAGATCCTGATGCTGGCCGCGGTCGTGGCCGCGCTGTTCTACATGGTGATGCAGCCACGGCGCGGCCGTGGCGGCTATGGCGCCGGCCCGGCGCCCGTGCGCCGCTCGCCGCTGTTCATTGCCCTGTGCCTGGCCGCCGCGCTGGGCCTGTCGGGCGCGCTGATCACCGCAGTGATCTGGATGGGCAGCGTCGCCGGAGGCGTCACCGGCGGCGGCTATCACGGCGAAGCCGACTTCCTGCTCACCATTGCCGGCGCCCTGCTGGCCATTGCCATCGCCTGCGGCGTCGGCGCCTTCTTCAAGCGCCGCGGCTGACGCGGGCTGGCCCGGCTACGTCCTGCGCAAGGCCACGGCCAGGCGCTTCATGGCCGTCTCGATATCGTGGGCGCTCAATGAGGCGTAGCCCAGCAGCCATCCCTGCTGTTGCACCGATCCCGCATACAGGCGGCTCAACCCCGGCAACACCACCCCGGCCGCGGCAGCCCGGCGGATCGTGTCCGCCTCGGACCAGCCCGGTTCCAGCAGGCACGGAATCTGCAACCCCCCTTCGGGTCGCACCGCCCGCACCACACCGTTCAAATGGCGCGCCACCGCATCCAGCATGGTCTCGCGCCGCGCCGCATACAGCTTGCGCATGGCCCGCACATGCGAGTTGTAGTGCCCGTCGGCCATGAAGCGCGCCAAGGTCAGTTGCAGCATCTGCGGCGTATGGCCATCGACGATGCTGCGCGCACGGCTGAAGGCGTCCACCAGTTCATCAGGCAACGCCATATAGCCCATTCGCAAGCCCGGAAACAGCGTCTTGCTGAACGTGCCCAGGTAGATCGTCCGGCCTTGCTTGTCCAGGCCCTGCACACAGGCAGTCGGCAGGCCGTCGTAGTGGAATTCGCTGTCGTAGTCGTCCTCGATGATCCACTTGCCCGTTTCGCCCGCCCAGCGCGTCAGCTCCAGCCGACGCGCCAGCGACAGCGTGGCGCCGGTGGGATATTGATGCGACGGCGTCACGTAGACGCAGGCGGCGCCGCTGCGGTCCGCGCGCAAGAGGTCGGTGCGGATGCCCTGCGCGTCCACGTCGATGGGGACGATGCGGGCCTCGGCGAATTCGAACGCCTTGCGCGCGCCGAAGTAGCCCGGGTTCTCCAGCAGGATCGGCTTGCCGGCATCGGCCAGCAGCTGCGCACACAGGAACAGCGCCTGGCGCGTGCTGCTCAACACCACGATCTGCCGCGCCGACACCTTGGCGCCGCGTTCCAGGTTCAGGTAGGTGGCAATCGCCTTGCGCAGCGGCTCGGCCCCCTGCGGATCGCCATGCAGCAGCACGTGGCCGCGATGGTCCTTGAGCACCTGGCGTTGCAGGCGCTCCCAGATCTGCGTCGGAAAAGTCCGCGTCTCGGGCAGGCCAGTGGCAAACGGCTGGATCGACTGCTGGTCACTGACGCCCCCGCTGTCGAAGATGGACCGGCCGCGCCGGCTCAAACCATCGCCTGGCATCGACAGCGGGACAGCCCCAGCCGGATGCCTGAGCCGCCGGCCGCCCGCCCCGCGCAGTTCCGCGCCGATGGTGGCGGACACGTAGCTGCCGGACCCCTTGCGCCGCGCAATGAAGCCGTCGCGGTGCAACTGCACGTAGGCATTCTCGACCGTGTCCCGCGCCACGCCCAGCGACTGGGCCAGCGTGCGGGATGCAGGCAGCTTCACCCCGGCGTCCAGTGCCCCGTCCAGGATCAATGCCCCCAGCGCACGCTGGATGCGCAGGTGCAGGTCCAGGCGCTGGAAATCCGCGTCGGCCATGCGGATCTTCAGGGTTTCCAGTTCGAATGCCTTGCTCATGCGGTCTGCCTCGATTCCACGGATTGAAGCGCCGCGGCAGGCCATTCTAGGGCGGCGGCTTGGGCGGCGGCAATGCCTCGCCCCAAAGAAGTGGTCTGGTCCCACTGAAAAAAGCATAGGGATCCAATAGTCCATTGCGGCGCTATAAAACGGGCTGACCCAACCCCTTCATGCCCTGCCCGGCCTTAGCGCCCCCTCACGCCATGTCCTCCCCTTCCCTCCGCCCCGCCCCGCCGCTGCGCGACCTGATCCATCCCGTCATTGCCGGCCTCATCTCGGTCATCGTCAACTACGGCGGCACCTTCATCCTGGTGTTCCAGGCTGCCAAGGCGGCCGGCCTGGACCCGGCGCACACCGCCTCGTGGGTCTGGTCCATATCCATCGGCGTGGGGGTCACGGGCATCCTGCTCAGCTGGGCCAGCCGCGAACCCATCATCACCGCCTGGTCCACGCCCGCCGCCGCCTTCCTGGTCACCGCCCTGGCCACCACGCCGTACGCCGAGGCCGTGGGCGCCTACCTGCTCTCGGCCGTCGCCTTCGTCGTGCTGGGCCTGTCGGGCTGCTTCGACAGACTCATCCGCCTGATTCCCCCCGGCGTCGCCGCGGGCCTCCTGGCCGGCATCCTGCTGCCGTTCGGCATCGGCGCCTTTGGCGGCATCAGCCTGGACCCCTTGCTGACGGGCTGGCTGATCCTGGCCTACGTCGTGCTCAAGCGCTTCACGGCCCGCTACGCCGTGGTCGGCATCCTGGTGTCGGGCCTGGCGCTGCTGCTGTTGCAGAACCGGGTCGATCTCTCCGCCCTGACGCTCACGCTGGCCGCCCCCGTGTACACGGCACCCGCGTTCTCGCTCAATGCCGCACTCAGCGTAGCACTGCCGCTGTTCCTGATCACGCTGACCGGCCAGTACATGCCCGGCATGCTGGTGCTGCGCAACGACGGCTTCAAGACCAGCGCCAACCCCATCGTCACGGTCACGGGGCTCGGGTCGCTGCTGATGGCGCCCTTTGGCTCGCACGCCTTCAACCTGGCCGCGATCACCGCGGCCATCTGCACCGGCCGCGAATCCCACGAAGACCCATCCCGCCGCTGGATCGCCGGCATCGCGGCAGGTATCTTCTACATCGCCGTCGGCGTGTTCGGGGTGACCCTGGCGGCCGTCTTCATGGCACTGCCCGCCACCTTCATCACCACGCTGGCCGGCCTGGCGTTGCTGGGCACCATCGGCGCCAGCCTGGCAGGCGCCCTGGCCGATGCGAAAACCCGCGAAGCCGCGTTGATCACCTTCCTGGCAGCCGCCGCCAACATCAAGCTGTTCGGCATCGGCGGCGCCTTCTGGGGCCTGGTGATCGGCCTGGCGGCCCACGCGCTGCTCCATGGCCGTCTGCCTGGACGCCCCCGCTATGCCGGCGCAGCGCTCGGCGCCCCCGCGACAGCCAAGGGCAGGGTGAAGTAATGCAACCCGACCGGCTCCCCCGCGACGACACCCGGACCCGCCACGACCAGCATGGCCGCTACCCCCAGGCCCTGACCGTCGAAGACTTCCAGCGCAACCTTGCCGCCGTGCACGCGCGCATCCAGGCCGCCTGCGCGCGCGCCGGCCGCCACCCGCGCGAAGTCCGGCTATTGCCCGTCAGCAAGACCAAGGACGAGTCCCGCATCCGGCTGGCCTATGCCGCAGGCTGCCGGCTGCTGGGTGAAAACAAGGTGCAGGAAGCGCTGCGCAAATGGGAAGGCACGACCGACCTGACCGACCTGCGCTGGTCCGTCATCGGCCACCTGCAGACCAACAAGGCCAAGCTGGTCGCCCGTTACGCCAGCGAATTCCAGGCCCTGGACAGCCTGCGCGTCGCCGAGGCACTGGACCGCCGCCTGCAGGCCGAAGGCCGCTCGCTGGACGTCTTCGTGCAGGTCAACACGTCCGGCGAATCCAGCAAGTACGGCCTGCCGCCCGAAGCGGCCGCTGCCTTCGTCCGCGCCATGCCGACGTACACCGCGCTGCGCGTGCGCGGCCTGATGACGCTGGCGCTGTTCTCCAGCGAAGCGGTGCGGGTGCGCCAGTGCTTCGTGCTGCTGCGCGGCCTGCGCGAGCAATTGCGCCAGGATGCGCCCGCCGGCATCGCGCTGGACGAGCTGTCCATGGGCATGTCCGGCGACTTCGAAATCGCCATCGAAGAAGGCGCCACCGTCGTACGCGTGGGCCAGGCCATCTTCGGCGCCCGCGCCTTGCCGGACAGCCACTATTGGCCCGCCGGCGAATCGCCGAACCGCCCCTGACCCAGGGGCCAGCGGCCAGCGCCCGGCGGCAAGCCTGGCAGGCTGGCCAACAGCATTTCGTCGATGAATGCGGCCGGCGCCAGCCGGCCGTCCGGCTTGTACCACTGCACCGTCAGGTTCATCGCGCCCAGCACGCAACGCTTGATCACCCGGGCGTCGCCCCGCAGCAGGCCGGCCGCGACCGCCGCCGCCACCACCTGCTGCCACATCGCCTCGTAGCGGTCGCTCAGCACCTTGACACTGGCCTGGCTGGGCGCCGACAGGCTGCGCCATTCGTACACCAGCGCATTCATCGCGTCGCCGCCGGCGCCGTGCAGCATGCTCCACATGTGCACCCGGAACAGCGCCGCCAGGCGGTCGGCCGGCGCCTGGTAGTGATCCAGCGCCTGGCGGCCGCCATCGAGCACTTCCTGGATGCCGTGATTCATCACCGCCACCAGGATTTCCTCCTTGCTGCGGAAATGGTGGAACAGACTGCCCGATTGCAGGCCCACCGCCCGCGCCAGTTCGCGCACCGTGGTGCGTTCGTAGCCATGCTGGCGAAACAGGCGTCCCGCGGTCAGGATCACCGCATCGCGGCGCAGCGACTCCGCCCCGTCCTCGTGGCTGGCCGGTATCTCCCTGGCAGGCCGGTTCATAAGCGTTCGATTACCGTCGCCGTCGCCATGCCATGGCCGATGCACATGACCTGCAGGCCGAACTGACCGTCCGTGGCACGCAGGCCCGCCAACATCTTGGCCATCAGCCCCGCCCCCGTCGCGCCCAGCGGATGGCCGTGGGCGATGGCGCCGCCCCACGGGTTCACGCGCGCCGGGTCCGCGCCCAAGGTGCGCTGCCAGGCCAGCACCACGCTGGCAAAGGCCTCGTTGATCTCGATCCAGTCCATGTCCTGCAAACGCAGGCCCGCTCGGGCCAGCGCCTGTTCGGTGGCGGGAATCACGCCGGTCAGTTGCAGCACCGGGTCCGACCCCACCGCCACGCGGGCGCGAAAGCGAGCCTGGGGTCGCAACCCGTCGGCCAACGCGGCCTGCCGGTCCGCCAGCAGCACCGCCGCCGCGCCATCTGCCAGCTGGCTGGCCTGGGCCGCGGTCACGTTGCCCTGGCCCGGCGGGCGCAAGGCCGGCGCCAGCGCCGCCATCTTGGCCGGGTCCGCCCGTTCGCGAATGCCTTCGTCGCGCAGCGGCAGCCCCGCCGGCCCCGCCAGCAGTTCGCTGTGCCGGCCTGCCGAGGCCGCCGCCCAGGCGCGGGCGTGGCTCTGCACGGACCAAGCATCCATCTCGGCGCGCGTCAGTCCCCATTGTTCGGCGATGCGTTCCGCGCTTTCGATCTGATGCACCAGCGGATAGCGCCGCAACAAGCCCGGGTTCAGCGAATCGAACCCGCGAAACTCGCCCTGTCCCAGGGTCACGTCCAGGAACATCGGCACGCGGCTCAGGCTTTCCACCCCGCCCGCAACGACATAACGCATGTCGCCCGCGGCAATGGCCTGCGCCCCCATGTGCACCGCCTGCTGGCTGGATCCGCACATGCGGTTCAGCGACAGGCCCGGCACCGTCTCGGGCAAGCCCGCCAGCAGCGCCGCCAGGCGGCCGATATTGGCGCCTTGCTCGCCCGCCTGGCTGACGCATCCGGCCAGCACGTCCTCGACCCGCCCGGGCGGCAGGCCGGCCCGCGCCAGCAAACCCTGGATGGCATCGGCCAGCAAGTCATCAGGCCGCCTGTCGGCCCAGCGGCCGCCGCGCCGCCCGAAGGGCGTGCGCACGGCCTCCACAATCACTGTTTCGTTCATGCCGCTGCCTCCTCGGCGTACAGCCGTTCGATCTCGTCCGCATAGCTGCGGTAGATACTGGCGCGCCGCACCTTCATGGTCGCGGTCACCTCGCCGTCATCGTGGTCCAGTTCCTTGGTCAAGAGATGAAAGCGCTTGATCTGCGCCACGGGCGCCAGCCCGGCATTGGCGCGCGCCACCTCGCCCGCCACCAGTTCGCGCACCTCCGCGCATTCGGCCAGCGAGCGAAAATGCGTAAAGGCGATACGCCGCGATTCCGCCCATTTGCCCACCGTGTCGAATTCCAGCTGGATCAACGCTGCGACAAAGCGGCGGCCGTCGGCGACGATCACGCACTCCTTCACATAGGGGCTGCTCTTGACCGCATTCTCGATTTCCGATGGCGTCAGGTTCTTACCGCCCGCCGTGATCATGATGTCTTTCAGGCGATCGACGATGCGCAGGCGTCCGTCCTGCACCGCGGCCACGTCGCCCGTGTGCAGCCAGCCGTCCCGCACGGTATCGGCGGTGGCCGCGTCGTTCTTGTAGTAGCCGGCAAACACCATCTCGCCGCGCACTTGCAACTCATCTGCCTCCCCCAGCCGCCATTCGACGCCCAGAATGGCCTCGCCCACCGTACCCACTTTGACGCGGTCCGGATGCTGGCCGAAGATCATGCCCGCCGATTCGGTCAGGCCGTACACCTCCACCAACGGCACGCCGATCGTGCGGAAGTAGCGCACCACGTCGGGCGCGATGGGGGCCGCGCCCGTCATCGCCACCCTGACCCGCCGCAAGCCGATGAAATTCTGCAAGGCCCGCAGCACCAGGCCGTACCACAGCGCATAGGTCAACCTTTCGCCCAAGCTGCGTTGCCGCGCCGATTTTTCCAGGAACGGCGAGCAGGCCGCCAGCGCCCGCCGGTACAGCCATTGCTGCAAGCGGCCGGCTTCCTGCATCTTGATCGAGATCGACGCGTGCAGCTTTTCCCAGATGCGCGGCACGCCCAGGAACACGGAGGGCGCCACCTCGCGCAAGTCCTCCTGCACCGTGCGGATCGACTCACCGAAATTCACCTGCGCCCCCAGATAGATCGGCACGAAGGTCGACAGCATCTGTTCGGCCACGTGGCACAGCGGCAGGTACGACAGGTGCACGCTGGCGGCATCCATCGACAGGCGGTCGGCGATGCCAGGCGCCACGCCCCGCATGTTGCGGTAGCTCAGCATCGCGCCCTTGGGCTTGCCGGTGGAACCCGACGTGTAGATCATCAGCCCCAGGTCATCCAGCTGCTGCGTGTCCAGCCATGCATTCAGCGCCTCCAGCCCGTCGGCCTCGCGCCGCTGGCCTTCCGCTTCCAGTTCGGCGAAGGCAACGATGCGCGCGCGTTCGGCGGGCGGATACGAGCGCAGCCCCTTGGTTTCCATCACCACGATGCGGCGCAAGAGCGGCAGCCGGTGCGCCACCTGCAACACCTTGTCGGTCTGCTCCTGGTCTTCGCACACCACCAGTTCGACATCGGCATGTTCCAGCACGTAGCCCATTTCCTCGGCCGGGCTGGTCGCGTACACCCCCACCGCCACGCCGCCCACCGCGCCCGCGCCCAGCTGCACCAGCAGCCATTCCAGGCGGTTGTCGGACACGATAGCCACCCGGCCGCCGCGAGACAGGCCTTCGGCCTGCAGGCCCAGCCCCACGCGGCAGGCGCGCTGCCAGTACTGCGCCCACGACACCGGCTGCCAGATCCCGAAATCCTTCTGCCGCACGGCAATGCCGGCGGGCTGGCGGCGCGCCTGTTCGCGCAGCATCTGCGGCAGGGTCAACGCCGGCCAGAGCCCGTCCGCCGGCCGCGAAGGTCCGGGCGCCATCATGACAGCCAGCGCTTGCGGCGCTTGTAGTGCTTGATATCGCGAAAGCCGCGGGCCTCGCCCGAGCCGCCCACGCCCAGATAGAACTCGCGCACGTCCGGGTCGGCCGCCAGCTTGTCGGCCGTGCCGTCGATCACCACCTTGCCTGTTTCCATGATGTAGCCATAATGGGCCACCGCCAGCGCCACCGACGCGTTCTGCTCGACCAGCAGCATCGACACCCCCTGTTCGCGATTGATGCGGGCAATGATCGAAAAAATGGTCTCCACCAGCATCGGCGACAAGCCCAGCGACGGCTCGTCCAGCAGCATCAGCTTGGGCTGGGCGATCAGCGCGCGGCCGATCGCCAGCATCTGCTGCTCGCCGCCCGACAGATAGCCCGCCAGGCCGCGACGCCGCTCGTGCAAGCGCGGAAAATAGCCATACACCAGATCGAAATCCACCTTGGCGCCGGGCCGGCCGGTCAGCGCGTAGGTCGCGGCCACCAGGTTCTCTTCCACCGTCAGGTCCTCGAACACGCGGCGCCCTTCCATCACATGCGCCAGCCCCGCGCGTACCAGGTTCTGCGGCCGCGTGCCCGCCGTGTCGCCGCCGTCGAACGCGATGCGGCCGCGCACCAGTTCGCCGTCCTCCAGGTCCAACAGGCGCGACACGGCCTTCAGCGTGGTCGACTTGCCCGCGCCGTTGCTGCCCAGGAGCGCCACGATGGCGCCGGTCGGCACCGACAGCGACAGGCCGCGCAGCACCTGCACCGCCTTGTTGTAGACGACCTCGATATTGTTGATGTCCAGCACCGCCGCGGGCGGCGCTGGCGTCTGTGCGACGATGCCAGGCATCACGGCCGCCTCACTGCAGCACGATCCAGTCCGACGCCGGCACCATCTGCTTCTGCTTGGTGTCCGCGCGGTAGATCCGCCCCACGGGAATGGAATTTCCCTTGATCGAGATCGGCACGCCGATCAGGCCGCCGGTGTCGAAATCCTTGATGCCCTCCAGCGCCGCCTTCATGTTGGCGCTGGTCAGTTCCTTGCCCGCGTCCAGCGTGCGCTTGGCCACTTCGGTGAACAGCATCGCGGCCAGGAAGCCCTGCATGTAGCCCGTGCTCTGGTATTGCGGCCGCATCTCGCGGATCTTCTTGAGCATCGGTGCGTCCGCCGCGTTGTCATAGTAGTAACGGTAAGGCATCACGCCCATGAAGCCTTCGGCGTCTTCGCCCATCTGCATGACGGTGGAGTTGTCCATCGTCCAGAACGTGCCCATGTAGCGCGTCTTCAGGCCCATACGCTTGCCCTGCCCGACGAATTCCGGAATCGGCGCCAGCACGTAGCCGTGGAAAATGGTGAAGTCCGGGTCCGCGCGGCGCAGCTTGATCACCTCGGTCGACACGTCCACGCTGCCGGGCGGCGTCATGATCTCGGTGGCCACCGTCAGCCCCAGCTTCTGCGCCACGGCGCGCGAACTCGCAATCGGGTCGCGGCCGAACTCGGTGTCCGAATACACGAACGCCACCTTGGCCCCGGGCTTTTCCTTGGAGATATAACGCAGCAGAATGCCGAACATCTCGGTGTAGTCCGGCCCCAGCATGAACTGCGCCGGATACTTGGCCGGGTCGTTCAGTTCGGTGGCGAACGAGGCGCCCGTCATCAGGATGCTGCCCGTGCGGTTCAGCTCGGCGTTGATGGTCTTGGAAAACCCGGTCGAATCGCCGTAGTAGAAATTCACCTTGTTCTGGCTGGTGATCTTCTTGAAGGCCGCCACCGACGCATCCACCTTGTAGGCCGTGTCCTCCGGCACGTAACGCACCTTGCGCCCCTTCACCCCGCCTTGTTCGTTGATGATCTTCACGTAGTCGGTGATGCCGGCATGGATGCCCTGCCCGGCAAACGCAAACACCCCGCTCAGCGGGATCGAACCGCCCAGCACCAGGTCTTCTTCGGCGTGGGCCGCGGGCGCGGCCGCCAGGGCCAGCGCCACGCCCAAGGGCGCCAGCCACTTCGATAAACCGCTGCCTATCCGGATGCGCTTCATGATCTTGTCTCCTGGTTCTCTGGGTGCGCGGCCGCCGTCTACGTGCGGAATGGCCACAGGTGGAAGTAACGGCGCACGCGGCGCCAGATTTCCGCGAGCCCGTGCGGCTCGAAGATCAGAAAGCCCACGATCAGCAGGCCGAACACAATCGTGCGCACTGGCGAAATCAGGCTCAGGGCGTCGCCCCCGACCGGCAGCCAGCCCACGATCAGCTTGAGCAATTCAGGCACCATCGTCATGAACACCGCGCCCAGGATGGACCCCAGGATCGAGCCCATGCCGCCCACGATGATGGCGGCCAGAAAGAAGATCGACATGATCAGCGGAAAGCTCTCCGGCGTGACCACGCGAAAGAAATACGCCCACAACCCGCCCGCCACGCCGGCATAGAACGACGACAGGGCGAACGACAGCAGCTTGTAGCGCAGCAGGTGGATGCCCAGTACTTCGGCCGAGATATCGCGGTCGCGGATCGCGATGAACGCGCGGCCGATGCGCGTGCGAAACAGATTGGCCGCGCCCAGCACCATCAGCAAGGTCAGCGGCACGATCAGCCAATAGATCCTGAACGACGTGTCCAGATCCATGCCCAGGATGCGGGCGGGCGGCACCTGCAACCCACCGGTGCCGCCGGTGAACTGCCAATTGGCGAAGACGAAATGCGCGATGAACGAGGCCGCGATGGTCGATATGGCCAGGTACAGGCCCTTGACCCGCAGCGACGGAATGCCGACCAGCAGCCCGCCCAGCATCGCCACCACGCCCCCGCCCAGCAGGTTGACCAGCACCGGCGTGCCCAGGCGCAGTTCCATCACCGCCACCGTGTAGGCGCCCAGTCCCATGAAGGCCGCCTGCCCCAGGCTCACCAGGCCCGTGTAGCCCGTCAGGATGTTCAGGCCCGTCGCGCTGGCCACATTGATGGCCACCAGGCAGGCCAGGTACAGCCAATAGGCGTCCGCCACGAACGGGAACAACACCAGGGACGCCGCCAGCAGCGCCAGCCACAGCCGCTGCGTGCGGGTATCGAAAAGGGCCTGGTCAGCCAGGTAGGTCTCTTTCGCGGTCGCGATGCGCATCGGCTACAGCCTCTCGATCTCGCGGGTGCCGAACAGCCCGTAAGGCCGCAGCATCAGCACCACCACCAGCACCACGAAGGTCGCCAGCAATTTGTATTCGCCGCCCAGATAGGCGCCGGCCCAGGCCTCCAGCAAACCGATGAAAATCCCGCCCACCAGCGCGCCCGCCACGCTGTCCAGGCCCCCCACGATCACCACCACCAGCACCGACAGGCCAAACACCCCCATCGACGACGAAATGCCGCCGATCGCGCCAACGATCACCCCCGACACCGCGGCAATCGCGCCCGCCGCCGCCCACGACAGCGAAAACACCCGCGGCACATTGATACCCATCGCGTAGGCCGCGCCCTGGTCCGATGCCGTGGCGCGCAGGGCTACCCCGCCGCGCCAATAGCGAAACACGGCCAGCACCAGCAACACCAGCGCCACCGCCACCCAGAAGCCGTAGAACACCTTGGGCGCCACGAAGGCCTCGCCCACCATCACCGGTGCGCGCGGCATGAATTCCGGCAGCCGGCGCTGGTCCGCCGTCCAGATCAGTTCCACCACGCCCACCAGGATCGACGCCAGCCCGACCGTGATCATGAACACCGAAATCGGCGATTCGCCCAGCATCGGCCGGATCGTCAAACGCTCGACCAATGCGCCCAGCGCCGCCGACACGGCCACCGCCCCGGCGATCGCCAGCCAGACCGGCCAAGCCATGCCGGCAGCGAAGGCGTAGAACACATAGGCGCCCAGCATCAGGAATTCACCGATGGCGATGTTGACCACCCGCGTGGCCTTGTAGACGATCACGAACGCCAGCGCCGCCAGTGCGTACAACCCGCCGCTGCCCAGGCCTGCCAGCGACACTTCCAGGAAGAACAGCCCGTCCATCAGGCCGCCTCGCGCAAACGGCGCCGCAGGTCGCCCACGTCACCGGCGCCCAGATAGGCTTTGATGACCTCGGGGTTGGCCTGCACTGCGGCCGGTGCCCCGTCGGCAATCACCTGGCCGAAGTTCAGCACCACCACGTGGTCCGACAGGTCCATCACCATGCCCATGTCGTGCTCCACCATCAGCACCGTCACGCCCCATTCGGCGCGCGCATCCAGGATGAAGCGCGCCATGTCGTCGGTTTCCTCGCGATTCATGCCGGCCACCGGCTCGTCCAGCATCAGCACCTTCGGGTTCATCGCCAGCGCGCGCGCCAGTTCCACGCGCTTTTGCAGCCCGTACGACAGCGCCGCCACCGGCGCGTGGCGAATGTGGTCGATCTCCAGGAAATCGATGATGCGTTCTTCGATGTCGGCGCGCAGCGCCATTTCCTCGCGGCGGGCGCGGCCCAGGTACAGCAGCGCGTCCAGCACCGTGCTGCGCAGGTGCGCGTGGCGCCCCAGCTTGATGTTGTCCAGCACCGTCATGCCGCGAAACAGCGCGATGTTCTGGAAGCTGCGTGCCAGCCCCATCTTCGCCCGCTCGGGCGCGGCGACGCGCGTGATGTCGCGGCCCAGGAAACGGATCGTGCCCGCGGCCGGCCGGTAGAACCCGGAAATGGTGTTGAACAGCGAAGTCTTGCCCGCGCCATTGGGGCCGATGACCGTGGTGATGGATCCCGGCGCCACGCGAAAGCCCACGCCGCTGAGCGCCTTGACCCCGCCGAACGCCAACGTGACCCCATCCACCTCCAGCAAGGGAGGGCTCTCGGATTGATCCACCTTTGTCTCCTCGCTGTGTCGCGAAGCTGTTTTTCTAATGGCGGTGAATCAGCGTAGCCCCGAGGCAGGCGATGCAGCGAACCTGTCTTTACCTACGCTGGTACAGCGCCGGAAAATCGTTCTATGCGTTACGCTTGCCGTGCGGATCGTCAACCAAGCAAGCGCTCGGTTCCGACCATAGCATCGCGGTTTTTGGATCGAAAGTTGGTATTTACCCGATAACGGAGACAGGCCATGACCCCTTCCCTTCCAATCTTTCCAACGCTGCTTCTGGAGACCGGCGACGGCATCGCCACCCTCACCCTGAACCAGCCCGCGGCGCTCAACGCCATCAGCGTGGCCATGGCGCAAGACCTGTCCCGCGCCGCCCAATGGCTCGACACGCAGGGCGACATCCGGGTGGTGCTGTTGCGCGGCGCCGGCAAGGCCTTCTGCGCCGGCGGCGACATCGCGATGTTCGAAGGCGGCGCCGATGCCGTGCGCGGCAAGCTGCTCGACCTGTTCACGCCGCTCAACGATTTCCTGTCCCGCATCGCCCGCATGGACAAGATCTGGCTCGCCCAGGTGCACGGCGTGGCCGCGGGCGCCGGCCTGTCGCTCGTGTTGGCCTGCGACCTGGCCATCGCCGATGCCGACGCGCGCTTCATGACCGCCTATCTCAAGCTGGGCGCCACGCCCGACGCCGGCATGACGCATGGCCTCATGCGCGTCGTCGGCCCCAAGCGTGCGCTCGACCTGCTGCTGCGCCACGATGCCTTCACCGCTGCCGACGCGCTGGCCTGGGGCATCATCACCCGCAGCGCCTGCGCCGGCCAGCTGGAGCCGCAGGCGCGGGCCTACGCCCAGGCCATCGCCAGCCATGCGCCGCACGGCATCGCCGGCGCCAAGCGCTTGCTGCGCAGCGCCGCGCAAGCCTCGCTGGAAACACAATTGGCCGAAGAAACCGCCACCTTCCTGGCATCGGCCCGACGCGACGATTTCGC
>NZ_JCBANA010000077.1:0-29380 GCF_059760725.1 Achromobacter sp. 1014246743 | reverse complement strand
GGTTGATGCAGATCAACCGGGGCCGCTGCGCATCGGCTTAAGTTTCGCCACGGCGGGCCGTTGTCGCTAACAACGTGCTGCGCCGCCACTGGGCGCGGCCTATAGGGAACCTGTATGGCCGAGAAGATCATCAACGGTTTTTCCGTCGTGGCGTATGCCACGCAGCCCGAAGGCCGCGTGCCCGCGCGCGCCTTCCTGGAGACGCGGCGCTTGCCGGCCAAGCCGGCGAAAGCCACGAAGGATGCGCCCTCCGAGCCGCAGGTCGAGGCGGAACCCGCCGAAGCGGACGAACCGGAAAGCCTGGCGTTCGAGATTTTCGTGACGCGCCGTTTTCGCAGCACCGTCGAAGCGATGTCGGCCGCGCGCAACGCGCTGGACCGTGTGAAGGCTGTGGACGCCGAGGGCGTGCCGGACCATTTGCCGGACTGAGTCCGCCGGATCCTTTGCCGGACTGGACGAGACCCTGGGCGGGTCCTCTGCGGGAGGGCCCGCCCATATTGTTATCCCCACTTTGTATTTGTCTAACGCCTGAGCGCGGGCCGATGATGCCGCATGGCAAGCATCGCCATTCACAGTCTGCTCAAAAGGAAGGTTGATGAATACGAACGTCCAATCGGGCGCCCACGCGGCGCGCGGAGTATCGCGGCGCACGCTGTTGCGTGCGGCCAGCCTTGCGGGCCTGGCTGCGCCGCTGGGCATGTTGGGGTCGCGCGTGCTGGCGGCGAACACCGCGCCGCGCACCTACAAGATCGCATGGAGCCAGACCGCGGTGTGCCAGTCGCCCGTATCGGTGGCGCTGGAGCGCGGTTTTTTCGACAAGTACAACCTGAAGGTCGAACGCATCAATTTCAGCGGCTCGACCGACCAATTGCTGGAAGCCATCGCCACCGGCCACGCCGACGGCGGCATCGGCATGGCGCTGCGCTGGCTCAAGCCGCTGGAGCAGGGCTTTGACGTGAAGCTGGCGGTGGGCACGCACGGCGGCTGCATGCGCCTGCTGACTGCGGCGGATTCGCCGATCAAGAGCGTGCAGGACCTGAAGGGCCGCCGCATCGCGGTGTCGGACCAGGCCAGCCCGGTGAAGAACTTCTTCGCGATCCGCGTGGCGCAGCTGGGCATCGATCCGGAATCGGTGGACTGGCGCCAGTATCCGCAGGACCTGTTCGGCGAGGTGCTGCGCAAGGGCGAGGTGGATGCGATCGCGGGCGACGATCCGCTGATCTACACGCTGCGCGAAGACAACAAGCTGCGCGAGATTGCCACCAACATCGAAGGCGACTACGAGAACCGCACCTGCTGCGTGCTGGGCCTGCGTGGCGATCTGGTGCGCAAGGACCCGGAATCGGCCGCGGCGATCACGCGCGCGGTCATCGATGCGCAGCGCTGGACCGCGTCCAACCCCGACGAGACCGCGCGCATCTTCGCGCCGTACGTGCCGGGCAAGGTGCCGGCCGAGCGCGTGGCGGCGATCTTGCGCACGCACAGCCACGGCCATGCGTCGACGGGCGCGGCGCTGCGCGAGGAGATCGTGGGCTACGCCAAGGACCTGAAGACGATCAAGGTGCTGAGCGCGAACCTGGACATCAACAAGTACGCGCAAGCGGTGGTGCCCAATGTCCTCGGCTGACGCGCTGGCGGCGGGGGCGCTGCGCGGCGCGCCGGCGGCCGCCCAACCCTGGCGTCTGTGGAAGACCGGCGTGGTCGCCGCGGCCCTGTGGGCCGCGGTGGGCGGGGTGACGCTGCGCTGGCCCAATGTGGAAGTGGGTTTCACGTCGTGGGGCTACACGCAGGAATTCGGCGTGGCCGCGTTGGCGCTGGCGGCCGCGTTGCTGCTGGTGGCGGTGGCGGGCGTGGCCCATTGGCGGCCGGTGCGCGCGCTGCACCGCGCCGGCCCCTGGCTGCTGGTCCTGGCGGTGGCGGTGGGCGTGTGGGAAGTCGCGACCGCCAAGCTGGCGCTGCTGCCCAGCCCATTCTTTGCGCCGCCGCAGTCGCTGATCGAGGTGTATGTCAGCGACTACAAACGGTTGGCCGACAGCCTGGTCAATTCGCTATGGCTGCTGGCCAATGGCTTCCTGCTGGGCGCGGCCGCGGGTTTCCTGACGGGCGTGGCGATCGGCTGGTCGCGCGGGCTGGGCTACTGGGTGCATCCGGTGCTGCGCTTTCTGGGGCCGGTGCCGTCGACGGCGTTGCTGCCAATGGCGTTCTTCTTCTTTCCGTCGAGCTGGTCGGCGGCGGTGTTCCTGATTGCGCTGGCCACCTGGTTTCCCGTTACGGTGCTGACCTGGTCCGGCGTGGCCGGGGTCAACCGCGCGTACTACGACGTGGCGCGCACGATGGGGGCCAGCGAATGGTTCCTGGTGCTGCGGGTGGCGATTCCGGCGGCGCTGCCGCAGGTGTTCGTGGGCCTGTTCATGGGGCTGGGCGCATCGTTCTCGGTGCTGGTGGCGGCCGAGATGATGGGCGTGAAATCCGGCCTGGGCTGGTATCTGTCGTGGGCGCAGGGCTGGGCTTCGTACGCCAACATGTACGGCGCGCTGATCGTGATGGCGCTGGTGTTCTCGGGCCTGATCACCTTGCTGTTCCTGGGGCGTGACCGCTTGCTGGCCTGGCAGAAGGGAGTCGTGAAATGGTAGCGGCGACGCAAGTGTCGAAGGCTGCGGCCGGTTCGCAGGCGGCCGCGACGCGCGGCGCGGCCCTGGCGGTGCGCGGCGTGAATCATCGATTCGACCTGGACGGCGCGGCGCTGCCGGTGCTGGACGGGATCGACCTGGATGTGCAACCCGGCGAGTTCGTGGCCTTGCTGGGCCCCAGCGGCTGCGGCAAGTCGACGCTGTTGCGGCTGGTGGCAGGGCTGGAGCCGCCGGCCGAAGGCGACCTGCTGGCCGATGGCGAGCCCATCGAGGGCCCGTCGCCGTCGCGCATCGTGGTGTTCCAGGACCCCACGCTGTATCCCTGGCGCACGGTGTGGCACAACGTGGCGCTGGGCTTGCAGGCGCGCGGGCTGCTCAAGACCCGGCGCGAGCGCGTGGACGACGCGTTGCAGCGGGTGGGGCTGGCGGCGTTCAGCCAGGCCTATCCGCACCAGCTGTCGGGCGGCATGGCGCAGCGCGCGGCCCTGGCGCGTGCGTTGGTGAACGATCCGCGCATCCTGATCCTGGATGAGCCGCTGGGCAAGCTGGATTCGCTGACGCGGATCGCGATGCAGTCCGAGCTGGTGGAGCTGTGGCAGCGCACCGGCGTGACGGCCTTGCTGGTGACGCACGACGTGGAAGAGGCGCTGTTCATGGCGTCACGCATCATTGTGCTGAGCGAGCGGCCGGCGCGGATCAAGGACGAGATCGTCAATGACCTGCCGTACCCGCGCCATCGCGGCGATCCGCGGCTGGCCGAATTGCGTCGCCAGGCGCTGGCGCTGTTGGGGCTGGATGCGACGTGGTGAGCAACGCAGGGGTGGCGCTGGCGGCCCTGGCAGCGCCGGCGGGCCTGCTGGCGGGCCTGGCCGCGGCGCGCCGGCGCGCCGGCGCGGCGATCACCGTCGGCGTGCCATTGCCGGGGCAGGCGGCCTTGGCGCTGGGGGCGGCGCTTGCCGTGCTGACCTTGGGCTGGCAGCGGGCGCAGGGTACGCCGGGACTATTGGGGTCGCGCCTGGGACATCTGGTGCTGGCGGCCGTGGCGGTGTTGCTGCTGACCGCGCTGGCGGCCGCGTGGTTGCACAGCCGTGCCGCGGGGCGCGCGGCGCAGGCGCAATGGCGTCACGCCGCGGCCATGCTGCTGGGGGCGCTGGCGCTGCTGGCCGGCGTGATCGCCGTGGCGATTGCCTGGCAGCCCGAAGAGGCGCTTGCCATTGCGCATTGGCCCTTTGCCTGGCGCTACGACCCGGATCTGCCGGTCGGCACGCAGACCTGGCGTCGGCTGTGGTTGGCGGTCGGGCTGACGGGGCTGGCGCTGGCGCTGCTGGTGGCGGCCTTGTTCGCGCGGCGCGGCCGGTGGGTGTGGCTGACGGCCGCGGCCGGCCTGCTGGCCTCTGCCAACTGGCCGGCGCCGCAACTGCTGATGACGGAGGCGACGCGCACCTCGTACCAGCGGTCGCCGCTGCCGTTCACGGATCGCAATGTGCTGCAGGGCGGCCGGCTGTATCAGGCGCACTGTGCGGGCTGCCATGGCGAGCAGGCCGATGGCCGCGGACCGCTGGCGGCGGGGCTGTCCGCCTGGCCCAGCGTGCTGGGGCCGGCGTTGTTCGACAACCGCCTGGAAGGCGAACTGCATTGGCGGGTGACGCACGGCGGTGATGAACGGGGCGGCGTGTCGGCCATGCCGGGCTTTGGCGCGGCATTGGGCCCGGACGAGATTTGGCAAGTGCTGGACTATCTGCGGCTGCGGGCCTACGGCGGCAGCGGCGGCACTGGCATGCCGGCGATTCCCGCGCCGGGCGTGGCGGTGACATGCCGCGACGGGCGCGCGACGACGCTGGCGGAGCTGCGCGGCCTGCCATTGTGGGTGGGCGCGGCCGCAGGGGCGTCCGCGCCGAATGCGCTGCAAGCGCCGCTGGATCCGCGTCTGCTGACGGTGGCGCTCACCTGGGGCGGCGGCGATCCCGCGGGCGCCGATTGCGTGGCGCCAGGCGAGGATGCCTGGAACGCCTACGCGCTGGCGGCGGGCGTGCCGCCCGACGCACTGGCCGGCGCGCAGTTCATGGTAGACCGCCGCGGCTGGCTGCGCGCGCGCCGGCTGCCCGGCGCGGCGCCTGCCTGGACCAGCGCGGACAACGTCTGCGGCCCCGGCGGCCGCATGGAAAGCGCTTCCGCCCAGGGACTGGGCGCGCTGTTGCAGGCGATGGACCGTGCCCCCATCGGCATTCCGGATACGCGGCGCAGGCAGTAGCGCCGCGCGGGCACATCCGCTTTATCCATTCCACTCTTACTTACGCGAGGCAGGAAGATGAGTACCTTGAACGAATACCTGGGCCAGAAGCGGCAGGCCGTGCTGGTGCGCAACGCGCGCGATCCGCAGACGGTGACGCCGGTGAAGCTGCGCGCACACGTCAGCGCCGAAGGCCGCAGCGGCGTGCGCCGCATCCGCATCCGCGATCACCAGGTGGTCAGCGACAGCCCGGCGGATTTCGCCGGCTACGACCTGGGGCCGAGTTCGCCCGAGCTGCTGCTGGGGTCGCTGGGCAGTTGCCTGACGCACATCTTCCTGATCAAGGCGGCCGAGCTGGAGTTGCCGCTGGAGTCGCTGGAAGTCGAGATCGAGGGCGACCTGGATCCGCGCGGCGGCAAGCCGGGCTATGAAAAGGTGCCGTTCTTTCCGCACAACATCCGCTATACGGCGCACATTGTGTCGCCGGCCGATGACAGCGCGGTGCGTGCCGTGCACGAGGCGGTGGAGCAGTGGTGCCCGATCCTGAACCTGCTCAAGCAGCCGCAGCCGCTGGAGGGCAGCGTGCGGCATACGCGGCCGTCGGCGCAGTAGGACATTGCCGGGACTGCCCGCGCCGGCGCCCGGTGGCGTGGGCGGGCCGAGCCTGCCTGATGCTGCGGCGTCAGGTCAGCGAACTGCGCATCAGGATCTCGGTCAACGCGCGGGTGGGCTTGTTGGGTGCGGGCGCCGAGATGACGATGAACTCCACCTGGGGCAGGGCCGGCAGCGCATGCACGCCGGCCGGCGCGGCCAGGCCGGCGGTGGACAGGTGCGAGGGCTGCACGGTGATGCCCAGGCCGGCGCGGGCGGCCGCCTGGCAACCCGCGTAGCTGGTGCTGGTGCAGACGATCTGCCAGTTGCGCCCGGCCCGCGCCAGCGCATCCAGCGCCAGCGTGCGGGTGACGCTGGGTTCGCGCAGCAGGATCAGCGGCAGCGGCGCGTCCGGCGCGATGCGCAGGCCTTCCTTGGCGCGCCACAGCAGCGCTTCCTTGTGCAGGGTCTGGCCACGGCGGTCGCCGCGGCGACGCTTGCCGATCATGACATCCAGTCCGTTGTCGTCCAGCAGCCGGTAGAGGTCGCTGGTGACGCCGATGGTGATGTCCAGTTCCACTTCGGGATGCGCCTGGCGGAAGGCGGCCAGCACGTCGGGCAGCGGCCCCATGGCCAGGTCGTCGGACGTGCCCAGGCGCACGCGGCCACGCAGCCGCGGGGCGTCGAACAGACGTTCGGCGCGCTCGTGGGCATCCAGGATGATTTCGGCGTGCACCAGCAGGCTGCGGCCGTCGCTGGTCAGGGACAGCGAGTGGGTATCGCGCAGGAACAGGCGGCGGTTCAGCGCCTGTTCGAGCTGGCGGATGTGTTCACTGACGGTGGGCTGGGTCAGGCCCAGCCGGCGCGCGGCTTCGCTGAAGCTGGGCGAGGCCGCGGCCGCGGCGAAGGTCTTTAGCCAGAGCGGGTTGAGCATGGGGGACTGGTCATAGGATATTCCGATGACAGTTAAAGTAACCAGTGGCCTTCACGATAGCAAGCGGCGCGCCTATAGTGGCGAAAATTTCCCGGAAAACCCGCCATGCGCCGCTTCTTGCCCGACCAGTTCACGCTCATCCTGATCGCCACCGTGGCATTCGCCAGCTTCTTTCCCGCGGTGGGCAAGGGGGCGTCGTTCATGATGGTGGCCAGCAACGTGGCCATTTCGCTGCTGTTCTTCCTGCACGGGGCGCGCCTGTCCACCGATGCGATCGTGGCGGGGGTGAAGGACGTGCGGCTGCATGCCCTGATCCTGGGCTGTACCTTCATCCTGTTTCCCGCGCTGGGCCTGGGGCTGCGGGCGCTGTTCCCGGGCTTGCTGACGCCATCGCTGTGGCTGGGCGTGATCTTCGTGTGCACGCTGTCGTCCACGGTGCAGTCGTCGATCGCGTTCACCTCGATGGCGCGGGGCAACGTGCCCGGCGCCATCTGCGCGGCCACGGCCTCGAACCTGCTGGGCACGGTGCTGACGCCGCTGTTGGTGGCGGTGCTGCTGCACCGCCAGGGCGGCGGGCATGGCCTGGCCGACGCCGGCCGCATCCTGCTGCAATTGTTGCTGCCGTTTGCGGTGGGCAGCCTGCTGCGGCCATGGATCGGCGCCTGGGCGCAGCGCAACAGCCGCGTGCTGTCCAAGGTGGACCGCAGCTCGATCCTGCTGGCGGTGTACACGGCGTTCAGCGAGGCGGTGGCGCAGGGCATCTGGCACGCGTTTCCCGCCATCGACCTGGCGACCATGGTGCTGGTGAACGCGCTGCTGCTGGGCGCGGTGCTGCTGATCACCACATGGGGCAGCCGCAAGCTGGGCCTGTCCAAGGAAAACGAGATCACGCTGGTGTTCTGCGGCTCGAAGAAGTCGCTGGCCTCGGGCATTCCGCTGGCCACCGTGCTGTTCGGCACGTCGCAGATGGGCATCGTGGTGCTGCCGCTGATGATCTTTCACCAGATGCAGCTGATGGTCTGCGCGGTGCTGGCGCGCCGTTATGCGGACCGCAGCGAGCCGGGTCAGGTTGCCGCGCCCGCGCAGGCCTGAGCCTGGCGTGCCGCCGCGCCGGCAATCGGCGCGGCCGATTGCCGCGCGGGGCGGGCAGCCAAGGCGGTGGCGGTCAGCCTTCGGCGGCGTCCAGTGGCCGGATCTTGCCACTGGGCTGCCAATAGACGGCGCCCTCGCGTTCCTGCACCGCCAGCACCGTCAGGCGGCCATTGCGGCAGGGGCCGCCCACGCACAAGCCGGTGTCGGGCTCATAGGTGGCGCCGTGGCGCGCGCACATGATCAGGTCGCCGGCGCGGGTGAAGAAGCTGCCTTCCCAGTCGAGTTCGACGCCCACGTGGGCGCAGCGGTTCAGGTAACCGTGCACGCGATCCTGGTAGCGCACGAAGAACGCGGTGGTCTGGCCGGCGCTGTCGGTGACGGGCACCTTGACGCCCAGGCCGCCGTTGACCAGGTCGGAGGCGGCGCAGACGCGGATTTCGGGAGCGCTGGAGGAATCCTGCATGGCGGGCCTTGGAATCAAAGGGTGCGATATTCTGATAGGGGGGCGGGCTTGTCAATCCGCGGGCGCCGCGGCCGCGCTTTCCTGCTGGCGGGCCCACATGGCGGCGTACAGGCCATTCTGTGCCAGCAGCCGCGCATGGCGGCCACGTTCGGCGATGCGGCCGTCTTCGAGCACGATGATTTCGTCGGCATCGGCCACGGTGGACAGGCGGTGGGCAATGATGAGCGTGCTGCGGCCCTGGCTGACTTCGCGCAGGTTGGCCTGGATTTCACGTTCGGTGTGGGTGTCCAGCGCGCTGGTGGCTTCGTCGAACAGGAAGATGGCGGGGTTCTTGAGCAGCGTGCGGGCAATGGCAACGCGCTGCTTTTCGCCGCCGGACAGCTTCAGGCCGCGTTCGCCCACCAGGGTCTGGTAGCCATCGGGCATGGCCATGACCAGGTCGTGGATGTGGGCCAGGCGCGCGGCGGCTTCGATCTCGGCGTCGGAGGCGCCCGGGCGGCCGTAGCCGATGTTGTAGCGGATGGTGTCGTTGAACAGCACGGTGTCTTGCGGCACCACGCCGATGGCGGCGCGCAGGCTGGCCTGGGTGACCGTGCGCACGTCCTGGCCGTCGACCAGGATGGCGCCGCTGTCGGCGTCGTAGAAGCGGAACAGCAAGCGCGCGATGGTGGATTTGCCCGCGCCCGAGGTGCCCACCACGGCGACGGTCTTGCCGGCCGGGATGGTGAAGCTGACGCCCTTGAGGATCTGGCGCCGCTCGTCGTAGCCGAAGCGCACGTCGCGGAATTCGACCTCGCCGCCGGCCACGCGCAGCGGTTGCGCGTCGGGGCGGTCGGCCACCTCGCGGTCCTGGCCCAGCAGTTCGAACATGCGTTCCATGTCGATCAGGGCCTGCTTGATTTCGCGGTAGATGAAGCCGAAGAAGCTGAGCGGCGTGTACAGCTGCAGCAGGTAGGTATTGACCAGCACGAAGTCGCCCAGCGTGTAGCGGCCCTGGGCAATGCCGCGGGCGGCCATCCACATGACCAGGGTCAGGCCGGCGGAAATGATCACGGCCTGGCCGATGTTCAGCACCGACAGGCTGACCTGGCTGCGTACGGCGGCGCGTTCGTAGCGGGTCAGCGAGGCGTCGTAGCGGCGGGCTTCGTGCTCTTCGTTGCCGAAGTACTTGACCGTCTCGTAGTTCAGCAGGCTTTCGATGGCCTTGGTGTTGGCTTCGGAATCGGTTTCGTTCATCTGGCGCCGGAACTTCGAGCGCCACTCGGTGACGGCCAGCGTGTAACCCATGTAGAGGATGACGGTGGCGCCGGTGGCCAGCGCCAGCCAGGCATCGAACATCTTCCACAGCACGATACAGACCAGCCCGATCTCGAAGAAGGTGGGCAGGATGTTGAACAGCAGGAACGACAGCAGGGTCTGGATGCCCTTGGTGCCGCGTTCGATGGCGCGGGTCAGGCCTCCGGTCTGGCGGGTCAGGTGAAAGCGCAGCGCCAGGCCGTGCAGGTGGCGAAAGATCTGCAGGCCGACCGAGCGGATGGCGTGCTGGCCGACGCGGGCGAAGATGGCGTCGCGCAGCTCGGAAAACAACAGGGACAGAACCCGGGCGGCGCCGTAGGCCAGGATCAGTCCCAGCGGCACCGTGACGGCGCCCGGGGCGCCCTGGCCCAGTTCGTCGATGGCGTGCTTGTACAGGATGGGCACGTAGACGGTAGCCGCCTTGGCGGCGAACAGGCAGAGCAGGGCGGCCACCACCCGCAGCTTGAGCCCCGTCTGGCCCGGCGGCCAGAGGTAGGGAAACAGGGTGCGAAGGGTGGAAAAACCGCCGCGGCCGGGCGGCCGGGAGTCAGGTGCGGGCATGGATCGGCAGGGGCTGAGGGTGAGGGCCGGCGCGGGGCGCAGGCCGGGCATGACGGCCATTATCCGGCACGGGCGCTATTATTTAGTGGAAAACCCCTGGGCCGGAAGGACCACTTTCCGCCGGATCCCAGGGGTTTTGCATCCGCATTTCGCCTACTTCGGAGGGACTCATGGTGAAGGTACCCGCAGTAAAACTGAACGACGGCAGCAAGATTCCGCAATTGGGCCTGGGGGTCTGGCAGGTGCCCGATGACCAGGCAGCCGCCAGCGTCAAGGAAGCCCTGGCGGCCGGCTACCGTTCGGTGGACACGGCCGCGATCTACGGCAACGAATCCGGCGTGGGCGCCGGGCTGCGCGCCGCGGGCGTGGCGCGCAAGGACCTGTTCGTCACGACCAAGCTCTGGAACGACAAGCACGATTTCGACGCGGCGCACAAGGCGCTGGACGAGAGCCTGGAAAAGCTGGGCCTGGCCTACGTGGACCTGTATTTGATCCACTGGCCGGTGGCCGGCAGCGACAAGTTCGTGGACGCCTGGCGCGCCATGATCGAAATGAAGGAAGACGGCCGCGCGCGTTCGATCGGGGTGTCCAATTTCACGCAGGCCCATCTCGAACGCATTGTCGAGGCCACCGGCGTGACGCCGTCGGTCAACCAGATCGAACTGCACCCGGGGTTTGCGCAACGTGAACTGCGCGCGTTCCACGACAAGCACGGCATCGCGACCGAGTCCTGGAGTCCGCTGGCGCAGGGCGGCATCACCAAAGAGAAGACGATCCTGGAACTGGCCAAGAAGCACGGCAAGTCGCCGGCGCAAGTGACGCTGCGCTGGCACCTGCAGCACGGCCTGATCGTGATTCCGAAGTCGGTGACGCCGGCGCGCATCCGCGAGAACATCGACGTGTTCGATTTCGAACTGTCGCGCGCCGAGATGGACGCCATCGACGCGATCAAGGAAGCGGGCCGCCTGGGACCGGATCCGGAGAAGTTCGGCAAGTAAGGCGGTGGGGGCGCCGCGGCGTCCGGGCCTGGGGCGGCAGCGGGGCCGTGACCGGGCATGTCGGCGCCGGGTGGATGGGCCGGCGCCACGGGCCGGCCACATCATGGCGCTACTGTGCTGGCTGCTTGGGTGGGAAGAACCAGTAGCGCACGATGACGATGATGAGGACGGTCAGCGCCGTCCAGGATGCCCAGTGCCAGCCGCCGGTGCCCAGCAGGGCGGCCAGCAGGCCGAAGACGCTGAGCACGCCCAGGATGATCGGCACGCCCCAGACGAACATGTTGCCGCGGCTGTTCTTGCTCATGCGGGGCTCCGTTGGGGCGTGGCGGCGGTCTGGTGCTTGCGCACCAGTTCGGCGATGCGGGCCTCGGTGGCGCGGCGCCGCGCCAGCCACAGGTACAGGCCGCTGACCAGCACCACGATGGTGATCAGGTCCAGCACGGCCCAGATGATCTTGAGCGGCAGGCCGGCATAGTCGCCGAAGTGCAGCGGCCGCGACAGCTCCAGGGCGGTCAGGTACCAGGGCATCTTGGCGACGGTGGTGAGCTCGCCGGTGCGCCCATCGACCAGGACGGGCGTGTTCATCTTGGACGTCAGCGGGGTCGCGCCGCGCATCCAGGTGATGTAGTGGTGCGGGCTGCCGAAGGCGTTGCCGGGGAAGGCGATGAACGACACTTCGTTGCCCGGCAGGGCCTTGCGCGCCGTGTCGGCCGCGCCCTGGGCCGAGGCCAGCTGGGCGGGCACGCTCTGGCCCTTGTAGGGTTCCAGGATGCGCACGAGTTCGGTGCCTTGCCACAGGCGGAACAGCGGCGTGGACAGCTCGTTGATGACGCCGGTGACGCCCACCACGAAGGCCCACACCAGCGTGACGATGCCCAGCAGGTTGTGCAGGTCCAGCCACTTCAGGCGGGTGGAGCGGCCGGCGCGCACGGTGCCGAATTCCAGCTTTTTCATGAACGGGCCGTACAGCACCACGCCGGAGACGATGGCGACGCAGAACAACAGGCCCATGAAGCCCAGGAACAGTTCGCCGGGCAGGCCGGCGAACAGGTCGACGTGCAGGGCCAGCATGATGCCCATGAACGAGAATTTGTCTTCGGTGTAGAGCGGGCCGTCGAGCAGGACGTCGCCTGTGCGGCCGTCCATGCGCACCGCGTGGCCGGACACCTGGCCGTCGCCGGGCTTCTTGGCCATGCCGACGTAGACCTGGGGCTCGTCGGGGTCGAAGAAGAGGTAGTCGACGACTTCGCCCGGGTACATGGCCTTGGCGTTTTCCACCAGCTTGTCCAGGTTGGCGGGCGGGGTCGAGGCGGGCACGTCGGACAGGGGCTTGGCGTCGTCGAGCCAGTGCTCGATCTCGTGGTGGAACACCAGCGGCAACCCGGTAAGACAGATGATGAGCAGGAAGATCGTGCAGACCAGGCTGGTCCATTTATGAACCAGGTACCAGGTCTTGATGGTGGAGGCGGCAGTCATGGCGACGGCGGGGGCGGCATGCGCGGCCCCGTTCAAGGTAGGGTGGGTGAAAGTCGGAACATTATCACGAATAATAGCTATTCTCGTAACGGAATTTGCACGACGAAGCGAATGGGGTCATTAATAAGGGACGTATTCAAAGCGGGTTAAAAAAGAGGCTTGGGCCCGATCGGGCAAGCTGGATCATCATGCAGCAACGTTTTCTGAAAGTGCCGCGCAACGCGGTGGGCCGTGACTTCGCGGTGGGCGACGTGCACGGCTGTTTTACCCGCCTGCAGCAGGGCCTGGACCAACTGGGGTTCGACCCCGCCCGCGACCGCCTGTTTTCCGTAGGCGACCTGGTCGACCGCGGCCCGGAATGCGAAACCGTGCTGGCCTGGCTGGCGCAGCCCTGGTTCTACGCGGTGCAGGGCAACCACGAAGACTACGCGGTGCGGCACATCCGCACGAAACAGGTCGACGTGGACAACTGGCGCAGCTACGGTGGCGGCTGGTTCCTGGACCTGCCGCCCGAACGCCAGCAGGTCTTTGCCGAGGCCTTCGACCAACTGCCGATTGCGATCGAAGTGGAAACCTCGTCGGGCCCCGTGGGGCTGCTGCACGCGGATTGCCCGGTGCTGTTCTGGCCGCGGCTGGAAGCGGCCCTGCAAGACCGCTACAAGCGCACCAGCGCCGCCTGCCAGTGGTCGCGCGAGCGGCTGCGGCAAATGGATCGCACCGGCATCCTGGGCGTGCGCGCGGTGGTGGCGGGGCATACCCCGGTTGCCGAGCCGCTGGCGCTGGGCAACGTGTACCACATCGATACCGAGGGCTGGCGCGGCGGCTACTTCACCTTCCTGGACCTGGAATCGCTGGCGGCCTGGCCGCGCGCGGTGGTGACCGAACTGGCGGAAACCGAGGATTGACGTCGGGGAGCGGCGCCCCCTGGGCGCCGCGGGCACGGAATGCCGCTGGCGTGAGTCGGCGCGCGATGGCGCGCCGACGGATGACGATGGTGGGAAAAAAGCGGCTTACAGCGGGCGGGCGGCCAGCGGGCCGCTGCCATTGACCGCGCTGGTGCGCACGCCATCGGCGCCTGCGTCCACGCGCGGCACCGGGATCGGCGGAATGGGTGCATTGCCGCTGTTGCTGCCGCCGTTGTTGAGTACGCCGCCGCCGGCCGCCGGCACCGGAATGGGCTGGGCTACGGGCGCTTGCTGCGGGGCGCCGGTATTCGGGACCTGCAACGGCTGGGCTTGCAACGGCTGCCCCTGCGGCGCCTGCGTCGGCGGCGCGGCGGCGCTCGGCACCGGCAGCGGCTTGACCGAGTTGTCCACGCCGTCGGTCGAGCGGTTGTTGTTCAGGAAGTCGGTCAGGGCATCGCCGCTGGACAGGTCCAGCGAGGCCACGGCCTGGCCCGGCGGGAATTCCGAGAAATAGTATTCGCCGTTGTCGACCAGGAGGCCGTCGGGCCGGGGGGCGGGCTTGGCTTCGGGCACGCCCTTGAGCACCGGCTGCATGTAGTCGAGCCAGGTGGTCAGGGCCAGGCCGCTGCCGAATTCGTTGGTGCCCAGCGACTTGGGCTGGTCAAAGCCCATCCAGACCGTGGTGGCCAGGGTGGGCGTGAAGCCCGAGAACCAGACGTCGACGGCCTCGTTGGTGGTGCCGGTCTTGCCGCCGACGTCGTTGCGCTTGAGCACCTGGTGTGCGCGCGCGGCGGTGCCGCTGGTGGTGACGCCGCGCAGGATGTCGTCCATGACCCAGGCGGTGCGCGGGTCGATGGCGCGCGCGGCGGCGTCGCCGGCCACCACGGGCTGGGCCTGCATCAGCACGTTGCCCGAGCGGTCGGTGACGCGGTCCACCAGGTAGGGCGTGACGCGGTAGCCACCGTTGGCGAAGACGCTGTAGCCGTTGACCACCTGCAGCGGCGTGGCGCCGCCGGCGCCCAGGCCCAGCGGCAGCACGGCCGGCCAGCGGGCCTTGTCGAAGCCGAAGCGGGTCAGGTAGTCCTGCGCGTACTGCGGCGAGATGGCCTGCAGGATGCGGATGGTGACCATGTTCTTGGACTTGTACAGGCCCTGGCGCAGCGTCAGCATGGGCTCGTAGCGGTTGCCGTCGTTCTTGGGCTGCCAGTCTTTAGAGCCGGTCTGGGCGGCGGTCAGCATGAAGGGCTGGTCCGAAATCTGGGTGGCCGGCGTCAGGCCGCGTTCGAGCGCGGCGGCGTAGACGAAGGGCTTGATGTTGGAACCGGGCTGGCGCCAGGCCTGCGTGACGCGGTTGAAGGTGCCGCGGTTGTAGTCGAAGCCGCCGATCATGGCGCGGATGGCGCCGTCTTGCGGGGCCATCGACACCAGCGCGGCCTGCAGCGCGGGCATGTTGATGATTTCCCAGCTGTCGCCGTTTTTGTGGATGTAGACCACCGAGCCGCGGCTGATGCGCTGGCTGTCGCTGGCCTTGGGGTTCAGGGCGCGCGCCACCACGGCCAGCGCCTTCTTGTCGGAAATGGTGATGATGTCGCGCGCGCTGCGCGCCACGGTGACTTCCTGGGGGCTGGCGGCCAGCACCACGGCGGCGAGCAGGTCTTCGCTGTCGGGCGTTTTTTCCTGCACGCCGTCCAGGATGTCGTCCAGCGCCGCCGGGTCTTTCTCGACGCCGTCGGGCAGCTCGATCTGGTCTTCGGGGCCGGGGTAGACGGCGCGGCGGGTGTAGTCCAGCACGCCGTCGCGCACGGCGCGGTAGGCGGCTTCCTGGGACTTGGAATCGATGGTGGTGTAGACGTCGATGCCCTTGGAGTAGGTCTGTTCCTGGAAGACGCCGTACATCAGCTGGCGCGCCAGTTCGGCGGGGTAGTCGCCGTGGATGGCGAAGCCGCGCGTGCTGGAGCCGTCGGCGCCGCGAATGGTGATGTGCTGCTTGAGGGCTTCGTCGGCCTGCTCGGGCGTGAGGTAGCCCAGCGTCTTCATGCGGCCCAGCACGTAGTGCTGGCGGATTTCGGCGCGCGGGAAATTGGTGATGGGGTTAAAGCGCGACGGCGCCTTGGGAATGCCGGCCAGCATCGCGGCTTCGGCGGGGGTGACTTCGGCCAGCGGCTTGCCCAGGTAGGTGCGCGAGGCGGCAGCAAAGCCGTAGGCGCGGTGCCCCAGGTAGATCTGGTTCATGTAGAGCTCGAGGATCTGGTCCTTGGTGAGCTCGGATTCGATCTTGTAGGTCAGCAGCAGTTCGTAGAACTTGCGCGAATACGTTTTTTCGGACGACAGGTAGAAGTTGCGCGCCACCTGCATGGTGATGGTGCTGCCGCCCTGGGTCTTGGATTGCTTGACCAGGTTGACGAGCACGGCGCGCACCATGCCCATCCAGTCGACCCCGCCGTGCTGGTAGAAGCGGTCGTCTTCGGCGGCCAGCACCGCCTGGCGCATGACCGGCGGAATTTCATCGAAGCGCAGCACGTTGCGGTGTTCTTCGCCGTATTCGCCGATGAGGACCTTGTCGGCCGTGTAGATGCGCAGCGGCACCCGCGGCCGGTAGTCGGTCATGGCGTGCAGGTCGGGCAGGCTGGGCCAGGCCAGGGCCAGCGCCAGGCCGACGAGCACCGCCCCGCAGACACCGAGGCCGGCGACGGCGACGCCCGCCTTGATGAGGAGTCGTTTCCAGGGGAAGCCCGATTTGCCGCCCGGGGTGGCGGAGGATTGCTGGGGGGTGCTCATTGCTGGCGATTCTAGGGCAGAACCTTCATAGACCGGCGACCGCACCGGAAGGTTTCAGTAACCAAACTTGCCCGGCGGGATGGTCCGCACGACGGGTAAAGGATATAGGGACGGGGTTGAGCATACGCGCTGCGTGGGTTTCACGCTGCGGCGCTGCACAAGCGCGCCGTGAAATGTATTGCGCGCCGTGACAAACGGCAAGGCCGGTTGCAGATGTCATCCGGTGTTTTGCAGGTAGCGCTGCGGCGGCGCGCCCAGCGCGCGGTGGAACATGGCGCTGAACGCACTGGGGCTGCGGTAGCCGAGATCGGCCGCGATACGTGCCACGGGCACCCCTAACGATAACCGGCAGACGGCGTCGGCCAAGCGCACCTGCTGCACCCACTGGCGGTAATTCAGTCCTAATTCAGCCTGGAACAAGCGGATCAGGGTGCGTGCGCTGGCGCCGACTTCGCTGCCCCAGTCTTCGATGCCGCGCTGCAGGCCGGGCTGGTCCAGGATGGCCTCGCAGATGGTCTGCAGGCGCCGGTCGCGTGGCCAGGGGATCTGGATGGGTACGACGCGGGCGGCGGCCAGTTCGGACAGGATCAGCGCGGCGACCTGCTCGGCCCGGCCGCCCAGCGGGTAGTCGATGGGCTCGGCGGTCAGGGCCAGGATCAGTTCGCGCAAGAGGCCGCTGACCTCGATGACCTGGCACTGCGGCCAATAGGTGTGGGCGGCGTCGGGCTGGATGTAGAGCGAGCGCATCGAGACCGCGCCGATCATGTCGACCCCATGCGGCACGCCCGCCGGCACCCACAGCGCGCGCAGGGGCGGCAGGGCCCAGAAGCCGCTGGGGGTGGTGACGCGCATGACGCCCTGGACCGCGTAGATGAGCTGGGCGCGCGGGTGCGAGTGGGCGCCGGTGCGGGCGCCGGCCGCAAATTCCTTGGCCATGGCGGTGACGCTGCGCGGGCGGTCCTGGTAGTCCTGCGCGTTGACGCTGCGGGCGGGGTCGGGGCGGCTGGGCCGGGTCGGCATGGTGTCACTTCCGGAAACGGGATGAGGCCGGAATATAGGTAGGGATGGCGCTATTTTGTCACTTTCTCGACGAAAATTGGCAGGCAAGGCCGTGGCGACGTTCCTACACTAGGCCAGTGCGAGGCGGCTGGTCGCCTCGGCAGCCCATGGCGCCCGGCGTATTGCCGGCGCATGGCCCCTTTTTTCTGATCCCGCCACCGCCATGAATTCCGCCCAGAATCCCGCCGCCGACCTGCCGGACTTGTCCGCCCCGGCGGTCACGCCGACCCCAGCCGTGTCCGATCCGTCCACCGCCTTCAAGGTGCTGGGCGCGATCAGCGTGGCCCACCTGATGAACGACATGATCCAGTCGATCCTGTTGGCCATCTACCCGATGCTGAAGGACTCGTTCAGCCTGTCGTTTGCGCAGATCGGGCTGATCACGCTGGTGTACCAATTGGCGGCGTCGCTGCTGCAGCCCTTCATCGGCTTCTACACCGACCGCCATCCCAAGCCGTATTCGCTGCCGGTGGGCATGGGCTTCACGCTGGTGGGCTTGTTGCTGCTGTCGGTGGTGCCCTCGTTCGGCTGGCTGCTGGTGGCGGCCGTGCTGGTGGGCACGGGTTCGTCGGTGTTCCATCCCGAGTCGTCGCGGGTGGCGCGCATGGCCTCGGGCGGGCGCCACGGCCTGGCGCAATCGCTCTTCCAGGTGGGCGGCAACGTCGGCTCGGCCCTGGGGCCGCTGCTGGCGGCGCTGTTCATCATTCCGCATGGCCAGGGCAGCGTGGCCTGGTTTTCGCTGGCCGCGCTGTTCGGCATCGTGGTGCTGACCGGCATCGGCCGCTGGTACAGCGCCAACCGCGCGCGCGGCAAACCGCGTGCCAAGCGCGAAGGCGCGGACAACGGCTTGACGCGCAACCAGGTGCTGGGCGCGCTGGGCGTGCTGGGGCTGCTGGTGTTCTCCAAGTACTTCTACCTGGCCAGCCTGAACAGCTATTTCACGTTCTACCTGATCGACAAGTTCGCCCTGTCGGTGCGCGAGGCGCAGCTGTACCTGTTCCTGTTCCTGGCCGCGGTGGCGGTTGGCACGGTGGTGGGAGGGCCGGTGGGCGACCGCATCGGCCGCAAGATCGTGATCTGGGTGTCGATCCTGGGCGTGGCGCCGTTCACGCTGATGCTGCCTTACGCCAACCTGTTCTGGACCGGCGTGCTGGTGGTGATCATCGGCATGGTGCTGGCGTCGGCGTTCTCGGCCATCGTGGTGTATGCGCAGGAGCTGGTGCCCGGCAAGGTCGGCATGATTGCCGGCCTGTTCTTCGGATTCGCGTTCGGCATGGGCGGCCTGGGCGCCGCGGCGCTGGGCAAGCTGGCCGACGCGACCAGCATCGGCTATGTGTACCAGGTGTGTGCGTACCTGCCGCTGTTGGGCGTGGTGGCGGTGCTGCTGCCCAACGTGGCGCGCAAGCGGGCCTGATCGCTGCGACGGCGGGGCGGGGCCGGCGCCACGCGACGGGCTTGGGCGAGGCGGCGCCGACCGCGTGCCCCGCTCAGGCCGCGCCGCCCGCCACCGCCGCCAACCGCGGCCGGGCCGTTTCGATGTCCTGGATTTCGCCGTCGCCGCTGTGGTGGATGACGGCGACGCGGGCGCCGCGCAGTTGCGCAAGCTGCTGCGGCGTCACCGCGAAGCTCAAGGCCAGTTGATGGTCGCCCAACGCATCGATGGGCTGGCGGCGGTCCTTGCCGCGAAAGCGCAGGTGGTTGTAGACCGCCCAGGCCACCAGCACGGCGGCGTTGGCCAGCGCCAGCAGGGCGTAGCTGCCCAGCGTGTGCAGCGTGGGCAGGAAGGTCGGCCATAGCGGCAGCTGCGGGCCGCCGGCGGCGCCGCGCAGGATGGCCGCGATGCCCGAGCCGAACAGATAGACGAAGGCGAGCCAGCCCACCGCGGTCAGCAGCAGATCGAACAGGTAGCCCGCGCGCGAGCGTTGCGTGGTGATGATCATGAGGCGTCCGGAGATTTGATGCCGCGGTCGGGGCTGGTCCAGCGGGCGCGCCGGGCCTGCTTGCGCAGCATGACTTTGGGGAAACTGACCAGGGTCGTGAACAGGCTGACCATCCAGTAGGCCAGCGGATACCAGATGACCCAGTACAGCGCGCGCCACAGGCCGGGCTCGTAGCGGCGGTCGATGAGGATGCTGATGGCGAACTGCAGCAGGCAGACCACGGCCAGCATCATGCCGGTGAAGGCGGGCGGCATCAGGCTGGCGATGTGCATGTTGTGCGGCAGGGTCACGACCTGGCTGACCAGCCACAGCAGCACCGAGATGCCGAACGCGAAGGCCCAGGCGGTGGACAGGCAGAATTCCAGCATCAGCGGCCACAGGCGGCGGTGGCGCCAGGTCCAGATCGACCGCAGGTTTTTCAGGAACACCTCGGCGCCGCCCTGGGCCCAGCGCAGGCGCTGCTTCCACAGCCCGCGCAGCGTTTCCGGCATGAGGATCCAGCACAGGCCGCGCGGCTCGTAGAAGATCGACCAGTGGTCGCGTTGCAGCTTCCAGCTGATGTCGATGTCTTCGGTGATCATGTCCAGGCTCCAGTAGCCCACCCGGTCAAGCGCGGCGCGGCGAAAGGCCGCGACCACGCCGGATACCGTGAAGACCTGGCCATAGACGCGCTGGGTGCGCTTGATCAGCCCGATGATGGACGAGAACTCGCCCACCTGGATGCGGCCGATCAGGGTCGAGCGGGTGCGGATGCGCGGGTTGCCGGTGACGGCGCCCACCCGCGGGTTGTCGATCAGCGGCGCCACCAGGTAGGCGGCCGCATCCGGGTCCAGCACCGCGTCGCCGTCGATGCACACCAGGTATTCGCTGCGCGCGGCCAGGGCGCCCATGCGCAGCGCCATGGCCTTGCCCTGGTTCTGCGCCAGGTGCACGACCCGCAGGCGCGGATGCTGCGCGGCCAGGCGGTCGAGCAGGGCGCCGGTGCCATCGCTGGAGCCGTCGTTGATGGCGATGACTTCGAGGTTGGGGTAGTGCTGGCCCAGCGCGGCCAGCAGGGTCTCTTCGCCGTTGTCGGCCTCGTTGTAGCAGGGCACCAGGATGGAGATCAGCGGGTTGCCGGCCAGCACGGGCGGCGGGCGGCCAGGGCCCCAGTCCCAGCGGCGTTCCCAGTGCCACCAGAAGTACAGGCCGCCGGCCATCCACATGCCGGACATGAACAGCGGATAGAAGAAGACGAAGCCCAGCAGCGCCTGGCCGGTCAGCATCATGGTGAAGCCGAACGGCGCGCCAAGCACCGCCAGCAGAATAATCAGGGCGATCAGTCGGTCGATCATCGGATGGGGTACCACGCTTCAGAGATGGCGGGCCGGATGCCTTGCAGCCGGGGCTGGTCTTGCGAGAAGTCGTCGGGGTAGTAGCCGAAGCTGCGGGCGCCGCGCAGTTGCAGGCGCTGCATCCAGCCGGCCAGCACCGCGGTGTCGACCGGCGTGGCCTCGGGCCGGCCGGGGCCGGTGCGCCAGTCGCGCGCCTGCAGTTCGAAGACGGTGCGGTCCAGGCCGCCGGGGCGTTTGGCCACCTGGTCGACCAGCTGGTCGAGCCAGGCGTTTTCCTGGCCTTGGGGCACGTTTTCCATCAGCGGCATGGCCATGGGCGCGGTCCAGTCGTAGGCGCCCAGGAAATCGTCCAGGTTCTGCGCGAACCAGGTCTCGGATTGCGGATCCAGGATCGGCATGGCGAAGATATTGCGCGCGGTCTTGATCTGCGGGCCGCGCACGGCGCGCACCTTGGCGGTCAGCTCGGCGGTGAAGTCGATCAACGCGCGGCTCTTCACGCGGGTCCAGCGCTGCATCGTGGCGGGGTCGGCGCGCAGTTGCGCGATGTCGCCCGGCAAGCCGGCGGCACGGTAGGCGGCCAACGCGCCGGGGCTGGCGTCTTCGAAGTCGGACAGCACCGCGTCGTCGTGGAACAGGATGCCGTCGAAGATGGCGTGGCGCGCCAGGTCTTCGTACAGGTCGCCGATGCGGGCCCGCGCAGTGGCGTCGAACGGCGACAGGCGGCGGTACTGGTCGGGGTCGGGCTTGGGCGCGGCCTGCGGCGAGTCCGGGTGCCAGCGCGCGACCCGCGCGATGGCCGGGTCCAGGTCGTAGGCCAGCACCGGCATCCAGGCGTAGACCATCACGTTGGCGCGATTGTGCAACTGCCAGGCGGCGCGGTTGAACAGGTCGGCGCGCACCGGCAGCCAGCGGTTGGGGAAGTACACCGAACGCACCAGGCCGTCGCCGGTGGGGTCCGAATAGGCCTGCAGGAACACGGTGTTGATCTGCATGTCCAGGATGCGCTGCACCAGTTCGCCCAGGTTGCGGTCGGTCTGGGCCGGGTCGGGGTCGTAGACGTAGTCCAGGTCCACATGGGCCACGCGCATGAAGGGCGTGGCTTCCATGCCCACGATGCTGTTGGCGAAGGGCTTGAGCGCCGGGTCGCTGGCCAGCAGCATGCGGGGCGTGGACATCAGGCGGTCGAGCCGGCCGGGGCCGTCTTCCAGGGTCAGCGCCAGCTGGTAGCCGTGCTCGGCGGTGATGCGCAGCGTGCTGCCGCCTTCGGCGCCGTAGGGCCAGACCCAGACGCGCGGGGCCTTGCCGGTGACACGCTCGATCTTGCGGCTGATGGCGGCCACGTCGGCGCCCATGCGGGCGTTGAACTGCGCCTCGGTTTCGTACTGGCGCGTGGCGGCGTCAAAGGCACGGATGGCGGCGGCGGGTTCGGTATTGCCTTGCGGATTGGCCAGCGCGCCGTAGTGCGAGGCATCGGTATGCGCGGCGATTTCGACCAGGCCTGATTGCGAGATTTCGCGGATCTCTTTCCAGTTCAGGAAGCGGCCGCGCGGCTCGGGGCTGCCGCCGAAGTCCACGGGCTTGTCGGCGGGCGTGTCCATCCACGTGCCCACGGGCGCCAGCAGGGCGGGCCAGCGGTAGGCCTTCAGGATCGGCAGGACGCGGGTGTAGAAGCTGCGGTAACCGTCGTCGAACGACAGCAGCACGGCGCGCTCGGGCAGCGGCGCACCGCCTTGCCGCGCGGCCAGGATCTGGTCGACGGAGACGGCCTGGTAGCCGTTCTCGCGCAGCCAGGCCAGTTGGTCGACCAACCGGTCGGTGCGCACGCTGAGAAAGCCCTGGTCGGGGTCTTCGTCTTCGACGTCGTGATAGGCCAGCGCCAGGAAGTGGCCGGGCTGCCACGGTTGTTCCGCGGCGGCCACGGGGCGCGCGGACGGCGGCGTGTAGACGGGAATGTCCTTGGCGCAGGCGGTCAGCACCAGGATGAGCCCCAGCAGCAAGGCTGCCAGGAAAATGCGGGTGGGTAGCTTGAGCAGCATGTCGGTCTCAGAAGCGATAGGCAAGGTCGAACGTGATGCGCAGTTCGCGCTCGCGCTGGCCGTCGTAAGGGCGGCTGATGCCGGTGACCATGGCGCCCATGTCCAGCACGTCGTTGGCGCGGTAGCGCTGGCCGTAGCCCAGGGCGATGACGCCGCCGGTGCCGTAGCCCTGCTGGGTATAGGTGCCGGCGCCGAGCGTGCCGATCTGTTCCCACGCGGTTTCGTAGCGCCGGTACAGCGTGTGCGTGACGCGTGCGCCGGGCAACAGCATCAGGTCCGAGCGGGGATTGAAGTAGGGCGCGTCGTCGCGGTTGTTGCGCTGGGTCGACAGGTCCAGCGTCAGGTCGGCCTTCAGGTGCGGCGCGGTGTAGACGCGTTCGCGGCCGGCCAGGCCCAGTTCCCAGCGCTGATTGCCGTCGGAAAAGCGCGACGGCGCCAGCGACAGCGTCCATTCGCGCCGTTCGTTGGCGCGCCAGCGCACAAAGCCGTTCAACCGGTTGGACGAGATGTCGTTGGTCAGGGCGCGCAGCGGCGTCTCGCGCGACATGATTTCGCCGCCACCGCCCACCTGCCAGTGGTCGTCCAGGTCGTATGCGGCCGACAGGCGCACGCCGGGTTTGACGCCGTGGCCGTAGCTGTGGGTCGAGACTTCGCCTTCCACGGTCAGGTCGCGGCCGCGCCACTCCACGCCGGTGCGCAGCCAGCGGTAGTGGCCGCGGCCTTCCTCGAAATTGCCGGTGGCGTAACCGCCGCCGCCGAACGCGCGCCAGTTGTAGTCGATGGGCGGCGTGTACAGCACCGCGTCGATGCCGAAATCGCCATTGCCATTTACCGGGCTGTCGGACGCCAGGCCGCGGTAGCCCTCGATGCGCAGTTCGGCCTTGTTGTGCACTTCCCATTCGCGCGCCAGGCGGCGGCTGGTCAGGTCTTCGGGGGCGCGCGCCAGCGTATCCGCCGACAGGGCCTCGGCCTGGCGCCATTCCTGCAGATCCATGGCGGTGAAGCCCTGGCCGTTCTCGACGGACAGCGCGCGCGGCGCCAGCGTTTCGGCCAGCTTCAGTGCACGTTCGGATGCGCGCGGCCAGTCGCGCTTGCGGTAGGTGGACGCCAGGTCGGCGCGCAGCGTGGAATTGTTGGGCGCGTTGGCGACCATGTCTTCCTGTTGCTGCTGGGCGGCCACGGTGTCGTCGGCCAGCAGCCGCGCGGACGCCACGGTCTGGGCGCTGGCCAGCTTCAGGTCGTTGGGGTTGCGGGTGGCCTGGCCTTTGTAATACAGCCACGGCGCGTAGCCCGAGCCGACCGCGTCGGTGACCGGCGCCGTCTGGTCGAACTGCTCGGCTTCCGCCAACGCGTAGTACAGGCCGGTCTCGGTGCTGAGGCGGTCTTCGGGATCGTCCTGGCGCCAGGCGTCGTCGGCGGCGACCTCGCGGTACAGGTCGCGCGCTTTCTCGGGCTGGCGCAGGTACAGGTAGGCCGACGCGACGTCGTTCAGCGCGTAGCGCGGCACCGTCACGCCCTGCGCGCGCAGCGCCTCGTACTCGGCCACCAGGTCGGCCATGCGGGCCCGCGCGTGCAACGCATGCAGGCGGTCGATGCGGGCGCGCCGCACATCGGCCTGCGCCGGTTCACCCAGCGCCTGCCAGGCGGGAATCAGGTCGGCGTAGCGGGCCAGCGCGCGGTCGGCGATGACGAAGCGCTCGGCTTCGCTGCGGGTAGGCATGGACGCCAGCCGCACCTGCTGGGCCACGGCGTCGGCCTCGAAGCGCCGCAACTGCGCGGCGCTGTACAGGTCCGGATGCTGGCGGGCCAGCGCCAAGGCCTGCCCGGCCATGCGGGCGCGGCTGAGCGCGTCGATGTATTCGCGCAGCACGTAGGGCGTGCCCGGGGCGATGGCCAGCGCCTGGTCGGCCTGGTGCAGCGCCTCGTAGGGCTGGCGCAGGCGCACGTGGACGTAGCTCAAGGCCAGGCGCGCATCGGCGTTGCGCGGTTCCCGCTTGACCCACGCCTGGCCGGCATCGCGTGCCGCGGCGGTCTGGCCAGCGTCGGCCAGGGTCATGATTTCACCGCCGGCAAACGCGGACTGGCCAGGGTGGCGGCGCAGGCCGGCGCGGTAGGCGGCCAGGGCCTCGGGCCAACGTTGCAGGTCGCGGTAGGCGCGCGCCGCGGCCAGCTGGATGTCGGCGGGCAGGGCGGCACCCGAAGGCAGCGTTTCATAGGCGGCCACGGCTTCGGCAGGCTTGCCGGCCCAACTGGCGATGACGATGTGGTCGTACACCGCCTGGCGGCCTGCGCCGGGCCCTTGCTGGCGCAGCAGGGCCAGCGCGGGCTCGTAATCACCGGCCCGGGCGCGTGCGATCAGCGCGTCGTAATCATGGTCCGGGGCGGCCCATGCCAGGGCCGGCGCCAGCACCGCACAGGCCGTCAGCGCCTGCCAGCAGGGGCTGGCCGTGCGCTGGCCGGGCCGGGGCTGCCGGGCGGTCAAGGCGTGGCGGGCATCCTCGCCCCGTCGGGGCGTTCCTTTTTTCAGCATCTGAAGTACTTCCGCAGTTGCGATATGGGCGCTCGGGGCTCCGCCGGCCGGACGCGGGCAGATGCCGTGTCGCCGAATCATGCGCAGCACAAGCGCCAACGGCGCCGGCGGCGAAGGGGATGAGCGTTCAGGTTTTCACTGCGCGGCGCCCGCTACGGGGACCTTCGCACTCGCGCTGGAGTGCATGGCTAGTACGCGCCACGCCCGTGGGGCGTGATCGCGGCGCTTCTGGTGGCACCGTCGATAGGTCGCACTTTATGGGTTTTCGGCCAATTCAACTGTCAATTACTGCAAAGGGCAGGCCACGGCGCAAGGCCTTGGCGTATTCTCTGCCGCATACCGCGCAACCGTCGTGGCGGTATGCCGACCGTCGGGCCACCCGGCACGGAACGTTTCGCGCGGCGGAGAGGGCTGCACGGCTTGCCGTGTTAGTAACAAAAAACGTCAAAGATGCGGGTATGTAACGTGTCCCCGACTGTGAATCCGGTGCAACAGATGTTCCACTCGACGGCGACCGTCCACGAGGGCGCGAAGCCGCAAAAACATGACGACTGCTTTATTTTTTCTTGTATGGGGCCTGGCGACGGCGCTGGCGCTGCCCTTGCTGTTGCCGTTCCAGGCGCGCGGCATCGCTGGCGTGCGCGCTTTCACGGCCGCCAACGGGCTGGCCGTGCTGTCGCTGCTGGCCTACGCCTCGTGCGAACTGATGCCCCCGGGCGCTTATGTGATGGTGTCCAACGCCGCCTGGCTGGCCGCGATGAGCCTGGTGTACGTGGGGGTGCGGCAGTTCTTCGGCTTGCGACCGCACGTCGGGCGTGCGGCTGCAGCCGCGGCCATCGGCGTCGTGGCGATGGCCCTGATGCTGTATGCCAGCGACAACCTGGTCGGACGCATGACGCTCTTTTCCGCCTACACCGCGGTGCTGATGGGGGCGACGGGCCGGGTGGTCTATCGCCAGCGCGGCCGTATCCAGACGCCCGGCGTGATGCTCTACGTGATGCTGTCGATATTTGGACTGGCGGCATTGAGCGCGTTGCGCGCCGTGCTGTACGGCAGCGGCTGGGTGCATGCGACGTCTTTGCTCGACCCGGCGCCATGGGGCCTGTTCTTCATCGTCTGCGGCTCGGTGGCGGTGCCGGCGCTGTTCCTGGCGCTGCTGCTGCTGATCCAGACCATGCTGTCCGAAAAGATGCAGGCCGCGCTGACCTTCGACAGCCTGACCCACGCCTATTCGCGCCGCAGCATCCTGGACGAGCTGGAACATGAATTGCGGCGCTGCGAGCGCGGCGACGGCCGGCTGGCGGTGCTGGTACTGGACATCGACCATTTCAAGTCCATCAACGACCGCCATGGCCATGCGGCGGGCGACAGCGCACTGCGTCATTTCGCCCAGGTGGTGCCCCGGGCGGTGCGTGCCAGCGATCGATTCGGCCGTCTCGGCGGCGAGGAATTCGTGCTGCTGATGTATGGCTGCGATGCCGCGCACGCGCTGGTGCAGGCACAGCGCGTGTGCGATGCGCTGCGGGATTCGCCGTTGTACCTGCAAGGGCAGGAAGTGCGCATGACCACCAGCGGCGGCGTGGCGACGTTTCAGCCGGGCGATACGGCCGATGGCATCCTGGCCCGCGCCGACCTGGCGCTGTACAAGGCCAAGGAACTGGGCCGCGACCGCATCGAGATGGCCTGGAGCGGCCGCCTGCCGGGCCGCCAGGCGGCCCGGGAAGACGGCGCCGCCACGTTGGCGGCACCGGTGCAGAGCCCTACGGCTTGAGGTGTTCGGTGAAGAACTTTTCCATCGCCTCGTAGAACTCGAACTTGTTTTCGTCGTTGTGGAAGCCGTGGCCTTCGTTGTCCTTGACCATGTATTCCACTTCGACGCCGCGCGCCTTCAGCGCCTTGACCATCTGGTCGCTTTCGTCCTTGTTGACGCGCGGGTCCTTGGCGCCCTGGGCGATGAATAGCGGCGTCTTGATCCTGTCGGCGTGCAGCGCGGGCGAGGTGGCCGCCAGGCGCGCCTTGTCGCGTTCGGGGTCGCCGACCATGTCCTGCATCTTTTCCAGCATCGGCTTCCAGTAGGGCGGAATCGACTTCATGAACGTGAACAGGTTGGACACGCCCACGTAATCGACCGCGGCGGCGTACAGGTCAGGCGTGAAGGTCACGCCTGCCAGCGTGGCGTAGCCGCCGTAGCTGGCGCCGTAGATGCCGATGCGCTTGGGGTCGGCAATGCCTTGCTGCACCAGCCATTGCACGCCGTCGGTGATGTCGTCCTGCATCTTCAGGCCCCATTGGCCGAAGCTGGCTTCCCAGAAGCGGCGGCCATAGCCGGTGGACCCGCGGAAATTCATCTGCAGCACGCAGAAGCCGCGGTTGGCCAGGAACTGCACTTCGGGGTTGTAGCCCCAGCCGTCGCGGGCCCACGGGCCGCCGTGCGGATTGACGATGCACGCGAGGTTCTTGGGGGCGCGGCCGGCCGGCAGCGTCAGGTAGCCGTGGATGGTCAGGCCGTCGCGGCTTTGGTAGCTGATGGGCTGCACCCGCGCCATGTCGGCTTCGGGCAGGGCCGGGTTGATGTCGGCCAGCTTGCTGAGCGTGTCGGCGCGGGCATCGTAGATGTAGCGCGAGCCTGCGGTGCGATCGTTGTAGGCGGCGACGATGAATTTGTCTTCGTCGCGGTTGGCGCCCTGGATGGCGAACTGGTAGCCCTCGAGCTTGGCGGACAGGTTCTTGAACAGCGTTTCGGTTTCTTTGTCGAAGAACTTGAACTGCGGCTTGTCGGTCTGGTAGGACGCCACGGTCAGGACGCGACGCTTGCGCGAGAAGCCGGCCGCGTCGAGGTCGACGGTGTCGGGGGTGAAGATCTCGTCTTCCTTGTCGGGCGTGGCCGGGTCGATGACCACCAGGCCCAGCTTGTCGCGGCCGCGGTTGGACAGGGCGTAGAACTTCTTGTCGTCGAAGGTGAAAAAGGCCGGGCTGACGCTGGTGCGGTAGTCGGTCGTGAGCAGCGGGCGGAATTCCGAGGCTTCGTTGTCGCGGTAGAGCAGGGTGGTGTTCAGGCCGTCGCTGGTGACGGCGGCGCGCACCTTGCCGGCGTGGTCGGTCTGCCAGCCCACGATGTTGCCGGGGTTCTGGGCCACCAGCACGCCGGCGCCGGTATGCACGTTGACGCGGTAGACGTCGAACACCTGCGGGTCGCGCTGGTTGTGGCTGATCAGGATGTGGTCAGGATCGTCTTCGAGATCGTCTTCGATGCTGGCGCGCACGCCTTCATACGGGGTCAGGTCGGTGATCTTGCCGGTCTTGGCGTCCACCGCCAGGACGTGGAAGTTTTCATCGCCTCCGAAGTCTTTCTGGTAGAGCACCACGTCGGGGCCCTTCCAGAAGAAATTGCTGATGTCGCGCGCGGTTTCACTGGTCAGCTTGCGGGGTTCGCCCACCGGCTTGCTGCCTTCCAGGGCCTGCACGTAGATGTTCATGCGGGGCGGCTTGCCGTCCACGCTGGTGGGCTGCATGAAGCCCAGGGTCTTGCCGTCGTCGGCCAGCCGGAAAAAGCCGCGTTCCGGGTTGCGGAAGAAGTCTTTCAGCGGGTAGATGCGGGGGGGCTGCGCGGCTTGGGCGCCCAGCGAGGCGCCGACGATGCCGGCAGCCAGAAGGGTGTGTTTCATGAATGAGAGCAAGGCGAACCTCCGACGGATGCAGCCGGCTGCACTTGCCGCCGGACTCATCGATAATGCCATAGCCGCGCCCGGGGTGTCGAACCACCGGGTGACCGAATTGTCCCGCCGGGAGCGGTCCCCGGGATTGCCTTGTTTGCGGGATAATCGCGGCTATCAATCTGGAGAAACACATGGTTAGGAATCTGGTCGCGGTGTCGGTGCTGGCCCTGGGCCTGGCGGGCTGCTCGCTCGGCATCTCGCAAGACAGCGCGTCGCCGCACAGCGAATTCAAGGCGCCCGTGAACTACAAGGACGCCTACGCCACCGTCGTGCGCCAGGCCAATGCCTGCCTGCGCAGCACCGACAACGCGTATCGCGTGGTGTCCAACCTGGACGAAAGCACGCAATCGGGTGTGGTGCGGGTGCTGGCCCCCTATACCGACAACGAAATGACCCGCGTCGACCTCAAGGCGGCGGGCCCCCAGACCACCGACACCCGCATCGTGGTGTGGGGCAAGGGCACCTGGGACGCGGCCGCGATGCGCGCCATGCAGGACGCGATCTACTACAACCTGACGTCGTGCTCGTCCTACATGCCGCTGGACCCGCGTCCGCCGGTCAAGCCTTCTCGCGATTTGGGAAAGTAAGCCCCCACGCTGCGCGCTTCGCGCTTGCTGCCCCCGAAGGGGGCTACCCGGCCTTCGGGCGGCCGGGAGGGATATGGGCCCCCACGCTGCGCGCTTTGCGCTTGCTGCCCCCCGAGCAACTGTGTTTCCAGTCAAGCAGCCTGAAGGTGCAATTGGCTGTTCCATGGTTGCTGGGAGCGGGCCATGGCGTTCAGGATTCGTAGCAGCTTGTGCGAGCAAGCGAC
>NZ_JCBANA010000076.1:0-29477 GCF_059760725.1 Achromobacter sp. 1014246743 | reverse complement strand
GCGGAGGCGGAGGCGGCGGCGGGGGGGGCGGTGGCGGCGGCGGCGGGGGCGGCGGCTCAGGCTGCGCGGGATCTTCCGGCGCGGCCCCCGACGAGGCCATCATCCGGAAGGGCACGTCGCCGTCGGCCACGTGGACCTCGGTGGGCTTGGTGAGCGACAGCGCGTCCGTGCGCTGATGGCCGCCATCGCCGTTCTGGCCGGTGGCCGTGTCCTGCGGGGCCTCTTGCTCGACCACCACGACCTCTTCCACGACTTTCTCGACCACCTTTTCGACCACCTTTGCATCGGCCGCGGCGGCGGGCGTGGCGGCAGCGGGAGTGGCGGTGGCCGCCGCGTCGATGTTGACGACCTTGCCCAGGCGCAACACGTCGTCGGACGTAAGCACCTTGCCGTCGGCAAACTTGAGGGTATAGAGATTGTGCTCGTACGAGGCCAGTTCGGCCGCCAGCGGCAGGATCAGGGTCTTGCCGTCGGGCGACTGGAGCACCACGTCGGCGCCGTCGATCAGCACCGTCACCGTGGCGCCGTCCATGTTGATCTGGTTTTCCGCCCGGGTGTAGATCACCGTGGAAACGGGGGCAAGCCCCGGGTCCGGCAACGTGGCGGTATTGGTAGTGGTCATGAGGATTTCCGCTATGAGGTTGGGGGGGAAGGAATCAGTGGCCGCCGGGTTCGGACAACGCGGTTTCGGCAGCCTGGTAGATGGGTTTGGCGAGATAGGCGAGCACGGTGCGCTGGCCGGCCTCGAGAAAGGCCTCGACGCTCATGCCGGGGCGCACCCGCCGCATCTGCTCGCCGGCGTCCACGGACAGGGACACGATGTAGTGACGGTCGCCATTGGGTTCGCTGACGGCATCGGGGCTGATGACGGTGACACGGGCGGGCAGCGCCCTGCCCGCGCCGGACAATGCGCTGATGCGCACCCGCCCGTCCATGCCGACCCAGATATGGTCGCGATCTTCGGGTTTGACCTTGATCTCGGCCACCAGCGGCACATCGGTCGGCGACAGTTCGATCAGGTCGCCGCCGGGCTTGATGACCATGCCTTCGTGCGGCGCAATGACGCGATGCACCTGGCCGTCACCCGGGGACAGGATGCGGGCGGCCTCCTTGCGTCCGGTATTGGCATGGGCTTCGGCCCCGATGCGCGACAGCTGCATCTGCGCCTCGTTCAGTTCCTGGCGCGCATGGGACAGGAAGTCGGCCCGCACCTGGCCCAGGCGCGATTGCGCCTCTTTTTTCTCGGCTTCGACCCGCGGCAGGCGCGCACGCGCCTGGTTCAGCGACGAACGGATACGTTGCAGGTCGGCCCGTTTTTGCAGCAGCACGCCTTCGGCGGCCGCACCGGACTTGACCATCGGTTCGATCATGCGCACCTGCCGCTCTTGCAGGGCGGCCTCTTTCTGCAGGTCGGTCGCCTGGCTCTTGAGTTCCTGGGCTTCGGCTTCGCGCTGCGACATCTGCGCCGCCAGCACCGATTCCGATTGTCCCTGCGCCGACTGACGCAGGCGGTAGGTTTCGAGTTCGCCCGCATAGGCCTCGGCCAGCGCCCCGGCCGAGGTGTCGGCCGCGCTGGCCGCGGCGAAATCGGCGGGCGCGGCAACCGGCATCGGTTCGCCGGCAATCTCGCGCTGCAGGCGGTATTCCTTGGCCAGCAGCGAGGCGCGGGTGGCTGCACTCTTGGCGTAGGCCTCGTCCACCGTGGTGTTCTCGACCTCGGCCAGCAACGTGCCGGTGGTGACCATGTCGCCTTCCTTGACCGCCATGTTGCGGATGACGCCGCCCTCCTGGGCCTGGATCAGGATATTGTGGCGCTCGACCCGCACGACGCCATTGCCCCGCACGTAGACATCCAGCGGAAACGCCGCGGACCACGCCAGAAACACCAGCAGGCCCAATGCGACGTAGCCGGTGACCGTACGCGGCCGCCACGACGCCAGGCGGCGGCCCAGCCGCCCTGCCCGCGCGCGCCAGACGTGCGCCGCCGGCGCGTCGTCCGGGCGGGCTGGCGTCGGGATGGACGGTGCGGTCATGGCTGGCGCCCCAGATACAGCTGGATCCGGCCCGCGACTTCCAGTGCGCCATCAAGCTGGTTGACGATGAACAGCTTGTGCTCGTCGACCTGCAGCTCGGCGGCAATGCGCTTGATTTCCAGCGTGCGGGAAAACTGCGACGACAGGCGCCTGCCGACTTCGCCGCCTTCGGCCGGAATGTGGGCCGAGATGGTCAGCCCCGACGTGGCGATGCCTTCCAGGTTGGCGTGCAGCCATGCCTGCACCTCCTTTTTTTGCCCGTCTTGCAGCGGCGCCTCGGGGTTGGCGAACGTCAGCGTCAGGGCGCCCTGGTGCGCGTCGGCGGCTTTGTCCATGGACGCGGCCGTCGTGACCTTCAGGCCTTCCTGCATGCGGGCGATGCTGGCCACCATCTGGAACAGCAGCGTCAGCAACATGAACACCATCAGCAGCACGGTCATCAGGTCGACGTAGGCGGGCCAGAAATGGCCCGAGGACTTTGAACTCATTGGGTTTCCTTTTGAAAGGGGGTGCCGTAGCCGGACGCGGAGGTCACCAGGCGCAGGGTGTCCAGGCCATCGGCCATGCGGCCGGCCACATGGAACAGCCCCAGCACGGACAGGATGTAGTTGCTGTAGGCGTCGATGTTGTCGACCCCTTGCGCGAAATAGTCGTTCTGGGCCGAGATCAGGTCGTTCAGGCTGCGGCTGCCCAGGCGGAATTCCTCCAGGTACAGCGACTGCGTGCGGGCGGCTTCGGTCAGGCCCAGGGCGCTGAGCCGCCATTGGTCGTAGCTGGTGTTGATGTCGAACACCAGGCGGTCGGCGGCATCGCGCAGCTCGCGGCGGGTGGACTCGTACCGGGCGCGCGCCTCGCGCTGCGCCGCGCCGGCCTCGTCGACCCGCGCGCTCTTGAGGCCGCCGTCGAAGATGTCCATCGAGACCTGCGCGTACACATTCATGCCCAGGCCGCGGACGTCGTCCTGGAACGGCTTTTTGTAGGACGCCATGACGTCGACCTTGGGATAGCGGTCGGCCCGGGCGCGATCCACGCCGGCGTCGGCGCCGCTCAGCTGGGCGCGCAGCGATTGCAGCGAGAAATTGCCTTCGATCGACGAGGCCAGCACGTCGGCGGGCACCTCGATGGCGTCAAGCTTCACCCCGATGGGCTCGCTGCGCACGGTTTCGCCGGTGAGCGCACGCAGCGACTGCTGCGCCTGGTCGAAATTCTTGGCGATGGTCTTCAGGCGGTTCTGGGCGTTGGTCAGCGCCAGGCGGCTGCGGATGACCTCGGATTGCGGCGACAGGCCGCCGCGGACCCGCTCTTCCATCAGGGTCGCCAGGCGGCGCAGTTCGGCCGTGTGCTCGTGGGCGATGATCAGCATGCGACGGTAGCGTTCGCTGTCGACGTAGGCCCGCACGGTATCGAACTGCAGATCGGACGCTTCCTGGCGCAGCGCCAGCTCGCTGCCCTGCTTGTTGAATTCGCTGCGGGTCAGCTCCGCCTTGCGGCGGCCGAAATCCAGCGCGGTGTACTGCAGGCTGACCTGGGTCTGGCCGTATTCGTCGTTGGTGCGGCGATAGCCCTCGTAGCGGCGGTCGATGGCGTCTTCGGTCTTGGCCATGGCCTGCAGCTTGGGGTAGTAGGCGGAACGCGCGGTGGCGATGCCCGCCTGCGCGGCGTCGACCCGGGCCGACGCCATCTGCAGGCGCATCGAGTAGCTCTGGGCCATGGCCAAGGCCTCGGCAAGGGAAATCGACCGGCCGGTGGGCGGGTGGGCAGCGGAGGCCGGCGCGCCGAGATCGGTGCCCGGCACGGGTTCGGCGGTATCGGTGCCAAGCGCCGGCGCCATCAGGCCCAGCCATAACGGCAGGACCAGCGCGAGCGGTAGCAGTGTCTTCATGAGTTCAGGCCTCGACCGGTTGGGGGTTGTGGGAGGGGCGCAGCTCGGCCGCGCCGCGGCGCTCGCCGGCGGGCGAGGCGCCGCCGGCCTCGGCGGCCGCCACCGCGTGCTGATTGGCCAGCGACGACACGCGCCGCACCAATTCCAGCGAGGCGTCCTGTTGGGACATGACGCTTTGGGTCATCAGCGCCAGCTGCGCCGCGCCGCGGCCCATGGCCTGCTCGATGGCGTCCAGCTTGCGCTCGGCGCCTTCGCTGGCCTGCGCCAGCGCCGCCAGCGTATGCGACAGGCCGCGCACCGCGCCGCCGACCGCCACCCGGTTCTCGTCGAGCGAGCCGGCGGCCCGCGCCATGCCCGCCGCCATGCCGCGCAGCGCGTCCTTCATGGCGCCTTGCGCCTGCAGCTGGGTTTCGCCCAGCGCCGTCAGCAGGCCGATCTGGGTACGCAATTCCAGCAACTGGCGCGCGCTTTCGCGGGTGGCGTCGCGGATATCGGCCTGGTGGGCGCTTTGTTCCTTGGCCGCCAGGCACAGTACCGAGAAGCCTTCAAGCACGGCCCGGTCGCGGTCGAGGGCCTGGTCGCGCATCGACCGCAGCACTTCCAGCGCCTCGGCGGCGCCGTTCCAGCGTACGGTCAGGGGCGTGTCGGACGACGAGGCGCCTTCCAGGAAGGAGGCCGAGGCGTCGCTGATGTCGCCTTCGTTGGCTTCGACCTGTTGCGACCAGGTGCGGATGCGCTGCACCAGGTTGTCGTTGGCGTCGGACATGAACTGGGCCACGGCGCCCATCAGCAAGGAGCCCAGCAGGCCCATCAGTGATGCGGAGAACGCCGACGCCATGCCGGACAGCGGCACGGACAGGCTTTCGAGCATGGCCTGCACGCCGCCGTTGCCGTTGAGCGACTTGAGCACCTCGCCGATGCTGCCCATGGTGGCCATCAGACCGAGAAAGGTGCCCAGCAGGCCCAGGCCGATCAGCAGCCCTGCCATGTACTCGGTCAGCCGGGCACGCAGGTTCAGGACTTCTTCGAAGGAATGGATGACGTGGTCGCGCAGCCCCGCGTTGGGGCTGCCCAGTTCGTGTTCAAGACGCCCGTTGAAAAATGCCATCACCCCTTTCAGGCGCTGCGCATCGCGCCAGCTGCCGGCCTGGGCCTCGAGCCGCGACCATTGCCGCTGGCCTTTCCAGAGGCCGATGGCGCAGTACAGCGTGTACAGCAGGCCGACGGCGAACATGGCTAGAATGGCGCTGTTGGCCGTGGGGTTGTGGTGCCAGGTTTCGACGATGCCGTCCGCGAACCAGATGGCCGAGGCGATGGATGCGCCAAACAGCGCACTCATGATGATGATAGGTCGACGGATTCTCATAGGAGTCAGCTCGGTGTGGGTTAGCCTTGGCTTGCCGATCGGCGGTCAGCCAGTCGGCCCCGGCCGACAGCCTTGCTTGGCAACGGCATATCGCTTTGGGGGCCCTTGGAAAGACCCGCGCCATGGACGGGGCCTGAGAGCTTTTGAGAATATCAACGGCGGCGCGGCCGAAATGTAGGAAACTTCCGATCCCTGATGAGTTTTCGTCCTACGGTGGCCCGCAGCCGCCCGCTTGCCTGCCGATAGCGCCCCGCCCTGCCCCACATGCTTGCGTCCGCCCCCACCCCGCTGCCCCTGCTGGACCCTCGCTCGCTCGACCGCCAGGCCGACGCCGCCGCGCGCGAGCTGCTGCGCGAGGGCAGTTCGCCCAATACGGCGGCCAGCTACCGCGCCGCCATCCGCTACTGGTCGGCGTGGTTCGGCCTGCGCTACGGGCAGCCCTTTGCCCTGCCGCTGTCCGAGGCCGCCGTCGTCCAGTTCGTGGTGGACCACGCCCAGCGCAGCACCGGCCAGGGCCTGCAATGGGAACTGCCGCCCGCCCTGGACCAGGAACTGGTGCGCCTGAAGGCCAAGGCGCGTCCGGGCCCGCCCAGCCTGAATACCCTGCTGCAGCGCCTGTCGGTGCTGTCCAAGGCCCATGCGCTGCGTGGCCTGCCCAACCCCTGCCACGCCCCGGCGGTGCGCGAGCTGCTGGCCAGGACCCGCCGCGCCTATGCCCGCCGCGGCGTCACGCCGGCCCGCAAGGACGCCCTGACGCGCGAGCCGCTGCAAGCCTTGCTGGATACCTGCGACGATTCGCTGCGCGGCCTGCGCGACCGGGCGCTGCTGCTGTTCGCCTGGGCCAGCGGCGGGCGGCGGCGGTCCGAGGTGGTCGGTGCAACGATGGAAAATACCCGCCGCGCCGGCGACGACTACCTTTACGTCCTGTCCCATTCCAAGACCAACCAGTCCGGCGTCGACCGCGCGCAAGACCGCAAGCCCATCGCCGGTGCCGCCGCCCGGGCGCTGGATGCCTGGCTGGCCGCCAGCGGCATCCGCGAAGGCGCGCTGTTTCGGCGCATCCGCCGCGGCGACGTCGTCGGCGAACCCCTGGCCGCCGCCGCGGTGCGCGCCATCGTCCAGGAACGCTGCCGCCTGGCGGGCATCGAAGGCGACTTCTCGGCCCACAGCCTGCGCTCGGGCTACGTCACCGAAGCGGGCCGCCAGAACGTGCCGCTGGGCGACACCATGGCCATGACCGGCCATGCCAGCGTGGCCACCGTCATGGGCTATTTCCGCGCCGGCGCCGCGCCGCGCTCGCGCGCGGCTCGCTTACTGGATAGCGATCCCGACGTCAAGGGCGAATAGCGCCAACGCGCACCGGCTGGCCTGCCGATTGGCGCAGTCGGCCGCTTGCATACAATGGCGCCTGCCCGGCGCAGTCGCCGCGCCCGTCCCGAGGTCCGAGCCTGCTGTGTTCCCCCTGCGAATCAATCTGCGCGGCCTGGTGCTCGCGCTTACGGTGTTCAGCGCGCTTGCCGGCACTGCCAACGCCCTGTATGCCAGCTACCGCCTGCAACGCGAGCAGCTCATTGCCAACACGCTGGAATCAAACCGCGTCTACGCGGCCAAGCTGGCCGAAAGCGCCAGCTACTTCCTGAAAGCGGCGCAGCGCCAGCTGAGCTACAGCGCCCACCAGATCGCCGAGCACATGGACGCGCCCGATCAACTGGCCGCCGAGGTGCGGCGCGTGCAGGAGCAGACCGACAACTTCAACTCGGTGGGCGTGGTGGACGCCGATGGCCTGATCGTGGCCACGACCCAGAACTTCCGCAACTTCCTGGGCACCCGGGTCGACAGCCCAGGCAGCCGGGCCGCACTGGCCGCGCGCCAACCGCTGATCAGCAAACCCTACGTGTCCATCGCCGGCAACCTGCTGATCAACCTGTCGCATCCGGTGTTCTCGGCCGACGGCCGTTACCTGGGTTACCTGGCCGGCACCCTGCACCTGCGCAAGGACAGTGCCCTGCAGGACCTGCTGGGCAAGCACCATTACACGGACGGCTCCTACCTATATGTGGTGGACGCCGACGGCCGCCTGATCTACCACACCGATCCGCACCGGGTGGGCGAGCGCATTGCCGGCAATGCGGTGATCGATGCCGTGGTGGCGGGCCAGGCCGGGGCCCGGCGCGTCGTGAACTCGAAAGGCGTGGACATGCTGGCCGGCTATGCGCCGGTGCCCGCCAGCGGCTGGGGCGTGGTGGCGCAGCGGCCCGCCGAGGCCACGCTCGAACCGATCCGCGATCTCGTCTGGGCCCTGGTGGGCTACGCCGCGCCGCTGGCGATCGTGTTCCTGCTGGCGATCTGGTGGTGTGCGCGGCAGATCTCGCTGCCGCTGTCGCAACTGGCCACCAACGTCGAACACCACGACGTCGCCGTCGCCATGCAGCGGGTGAAATCGGTGAAAGCCTGGTATTTCGAGGCCGAGCGCCTGAAACGGGCGGTGATCTGGAGCTTCACCAGCCTGCAGGAGAAGATCGGCAGGCTGAACCTGGCCACCATCACCGACCCGCTGACCGGCCTGCGCAACCGCCGCGGCACGCAGGATGCCGTGGAACACCTGCAGGCCTCGGCCACGCCATTCTCGGTGGTGGCGCTGGACATCGACCACTTCAAGCGGGTCAACGACACGTACGGCCACACGATCGGCGACCAGGTGATCCAGGGCGTGGCGCAATTGATGCGGGACTGTTCCCGGCCCAGCGACATTCTGTGCCGCAACGGTGGCGAGGAATTCCTGATCCTGCTGCCCGGGGTCGCCCCCACCGAGGCCGCGATCGTGGCCGAGCGCCTGCGCGGCCGTATCGAAGGACGCGACATCAGCCAGGTCGGCCACATCACCGTGTCGGCCGGCGTGGCCCAATGGCCGGCCGCCGGGCCGGACGTGGCCCAGGCCTTCCATGCGGCCGACGCCGCCCTGTATGCCGCCAAGCAGCAAGGTCGCAACCGGGTGGTGCTGCACGGCACGGCCTGAGAGACGGCGGCCACGCCTGGCCGGGCGACCGCTTGCGGCCCCGGGCCAGGCGTCGTTGCCTGCCGCGGCCACCTAGTGGCCGGTCAACGCCCTGAAGTGGCTGGCGATGGCGGCCGCGATCAGGCCGCCCACCACCGACACGTGCTCCAGCGCAAAGAACAGCGCCAGCTTGGCCTGCGGCGGCGGCAGCCGCCAGAAGGCATGCACGATCACGATCGTGAGCAGCAGGAACACGCCCAGCGCCGCGGCCGCCAGCCACAGTGCGCGGTCGGCCAGGATCAGCACGGAACCGCCGAGCATCAATGCGGCCACCAGGATATTGACCAGGACGGCCGGTTTCAGCCCGGCGTCGCGCATTTCGGCGACGCCGCGACGAAAATCAAGCACCTTGGCCGCGCCCGACGCAATGAACACCACCGCGAGGCAGAGCCGGGCGATGAACCAGAGTCCGTCGCTTTGAAGAAGGGGATCGATAAATTGCGCGATGAACGGCGGGGTCTGCATGCGTCCTGTTCCTGGAGGGCCGCGGCCCGACGGGCCACGCGGCGGGGCTGGGTTGCCAAATGCGGCGCGACGGACTATAAAACCTCAAGCTAACTTGAGGTCAATATCCATGGCAGGCGACAAGCCGAACGACAGCACGCGCCTCATGACGGTGGGCGAAGTGGCCCGGCGCAGCGGGGTACCGGTGTCCACCCTGCACTTCTACGAATCCAAGGGCCTGATCCAGAGCTCGCGCAGCGGCGGCAACCAGCGGCGCTACCCGGTCATCGTGCTGCGCTACATCGCCATCATCAAGGTGGCGCAGCGCACCGGCATTCCGCTGGAGGAAATCCGCGAAGCCATGGCGCGCTTTCCGCAAGATGGCAACAAGCTCACGCCCGCGCAATGGAAAGCGCTGTCCTCGCAATGGCGCGAAAATCTGGACGAACGCATCCGCAAGCTGACGCGGCTGCGCGACGAACTGGACAGCTGCATCGGCTGCGGCTGCCTGTCGCTGCAGGACTGTCCGCTGCGCAATCCCGACGACGTGCTGGGCCGCGACGGCCCCGGCCCGCGAATCCTGGAGCGGCCCTAGGGCCTGCCAGCACGACAAGGCGCCTGGCATGAGCCCCCTTCGGGCAGGCGTGCAATCGGTCGCCAGGCAATGATTCGCATTGATTGCCCTTCCTTGCGCAACGGCTTGTATTCGATTGACATAGTGTTGCGCACGGGCCGGAAACCCCCGCAAATGTCCGACCGAGTCAGGCCTGCCGACCCGGCATTTACAGTATCCTGCGCGCACAGAAACATCGCATCAGGCCGGCCCCCCCGTATATGTTGCGCAGTCGATTTTCGATCAAGTCCCTTGAACGCTATTTTCTGATCCTGGCGGCCGGGGTCGTGCTGCCGATGTCGGTCTTGACCGGGATACTGCTGCTCCAGAGTCGCCACGCCTATGTCTCCACCGGCGAGGCGCTGCGCGCGTTCAGCGTCGTACGGGCCACCGTCATCGCCATGGAAAGGGTTTCGGCCGAACGCGGCCCCATGAATGCGGCGCTGGGTTCCCCCTATCCCGTGCCCGCGCCGCTGCTTGATGCGCTGCAGGCGGCCCGCGATCGCAGCGATACCTGCATCGCCGAGCTGCTGGCCCTGCATCGCGCGCCTCTCCATCCCGATAGCGCCAAGGCATTCACCAACCTCCAACGCATCCGCTACGCGCTGATCCAGGCCCGCACCCAGGCCGACGCGCTGATCGCCGCGCCGCGCGACACCGTGTCCGGCTACAGCGTGCTGACGGCGGTCAATGGCATGGTGGCGTTGGTGCCCGAACTGCAGGCCGCCATGGCCGACAGCGTGGCCGTGGTCATGAAGAACGAGGCCGATGCGCCCGGCCTGCTCAGCCTGGCGCTGCTTGCCAGCGACCTGCGCGAACAGGCCGGCCTGCTCGGGTCCACCTTCACGCCCGCGCTGGCCAAGCGGCGGCAACTGACCGAGGCCGACCAGTACCGCATCGAACGGGTGCTGGGACGCCTGGACCAGCTGCATGCCCTGCTGCAAGCCCGCATCGCCACCCGCCCGGAACTGCGCGCATCGATGGCGTACCTGGACATGCAGCGGCTGTACTTCGGCGAAGGCATGCGGTACCTGCAAGACGTTCGCGACATGGCCGCCTTGCAACCGGGCGGCACCGAGATCACCACGGGTGACCTGGCCAGCACCTACGTGCCGCTGATGGCATCCATCACGCAGTTTCGCGACCAGATGCTGGACAGCATCGAAGACAGCATGCGCCTGCACCGCCGCGATGCGGTCCGGCTGCTGATCGTCACGCTCGTGGCGGCCGCCATGCTGGCCGCGGCCTTGCTGCTGTCACTGGGGCAGTTCCGGCGTCGCGTGATCCGGCCGTTCGTGCAGGCCACTCGCATCATCGGCGCCATCGCCAACGGGGCCGCGACCGCATCCATTCCCGTCGGCAAGTACCGCGGCGAGGTCGACGGCATGTTCCGGGCGTTGCGCGTGCTGGAAGACAACGCCTCGGCCCGCCAGCGCCTGGAACGCGAACGCGACCGCCTGATCGTCGACCTGGCCGTCATGGCCGAAACCGATTTCCTGACCGGGTTGCTGAACCGGCGCGCGTTCGAAGGCCGCTTCGAGCAGGCGCTGGCGCAATGGCGCGGCTCGGACGCGGTGCTGGCCTTCATCCTGTTCGACATCGACGATTTCAAGGGCATCAACGATACCTACGGCCATGCCAGCGGTGACCAGGCCTTGAAGGCCGTGGCCGATCTGTGCCGCCAGACCTGGCGCCAGGCGGACGTGGTGGCCCGGGTGGGCGGCGAGGAATTCGCGGTGCTCTGCCATACCGGCACGGCCGACCAGGCGGTGCAGGCGGCCGAACGCATGCGGATGCGTATCGCCCAGGCCCGCGTGCCTGCCGAGAACGGCACCGTCTTCGCCCTGACCGCCAGCTTTGGCGTGGCGTACGTGTCGTGGCGCAACGCGGGCGCCGCCGACACGCTGTTCCGGCATGCGGACGAACTGCTCTATCGGGCCAAGATGGGCGGCAAGAACCGAGTGGTGCCCGGCGAAGTGGCCTGAATGAAAACCGCCGCCGGCAGAGGCTGCGGGCGGCGGTCAGTGGGTGGGGTACGGCGGGATCAGGCGGGCGCGTGAGCGGCGTGCTTGTCTTCGGATGGCTCGGTATCGGCCGGACGAGGAATGACTTCAGGGTCCGGACGCGTGTCAGGCGCCTTCCAGTTCAGCGGCGGAATCTCGATGCGCGATTTCTTGCTGATCAGTTGGGACATGTGCGTACTCCTGTTTGCGGTGTCGGCCTGCCCTGCGCAGGCACACAACACGGGTATCGAGCGCGCCCGGGATGCGAAGGTTATGCAGAGGGGGTGCATCAGGAACGGGCGCCAGGGCGTGGCCCTGGGAGGGATCTCGTTGTCGTTGGTGGCTTGTTGTAGAAATGACGTATGGGCATGGGTGCTGCGGGGTTCATGCCCTGGCGCAATGGCCATGACTTTATGATCATGACGCAATGACGAGAACTCAACGACGAGATAAAAGTAGTTTACCTAAAATTAAAAGAAAAAGCCAGAAAATAATGGCTTGATACATCTGACCCATCGGGTCATTGACGCCGGAGAATGATCGTTCTACTATCTCTTCACACCGATAGAACGATCATTCTCCATGACCTCCCGCGCCGCTGACTCCCCCACCCCTTCTGCCGCCCTGCCCGACCCGCGGCAACGGCTGTTGCGCGCCACCGAACAACTGGTCTATGCGGGCGGCATTCATGCCACCGGCATGGATCAGATCGTCAAGACCTCCGGCGTGGCGCGCAAGACCGTGTACCAGCTGTATCCCAACAAGGACGCGCTGGTGGCCGCCGCACTCGGCGCGCGGGACGAGCGCTGGATGCAGTGGTTCATCGACGCCACCTCGGCCGCGGCCACGCCGCGTGCGCGCCTGCTGTCCCTGTTCGACGCGTTGCGAGACTGGTTTGCCTCGCCAGGCTTTCGTGGCTGCGCCTTCCTGAATGCGGCCGGCGAGATCGGCGACGACGCCAGCCCGATCCTGGCCGTGGCGCGCGAGCACAAGGCGCGCCTGTTGGCCTACGTGCGCGAATTGACCGCGGCCGCCGCCCTGCCCGACCCCGACGAGGCCGCGCGGCAACTGCTGGTGCTGATCGACGGCGCCATCGCGGTGGCCCTGGTGTCGCGCGATCCCGCCATTGCCGACAGCGCGCAACGCGTGGCCCAGGCCTTGCTCGGCCCAGCTTCCCCTTCCCCCCCACCCGTAAGGAAACCGCGATGACCTCCACGAGCGCCCCCCGCCCCCCACTGCCTCCCTTCACCCACGACAGCGCCATCCAGAAAGTCCGGCTGGCCGAAGACGGCTGGAACAGTCGCGACCCGGACAAGGTGGCGTTGGCCTACAGCCTGGATACGCGCTGGCGCAACCGCGCAGAGTTCGTCAAGAACCGCGACGAAGCGCGCGCCTTCCTGGCGCGCAAATGGGCCAAGGAACTGGACTACCGCCTGATCAAGGAACTGTGGGCGTTTACCGGCAACCGCATCGCGGTGCGCTATGCCTACGAATGGCACGACGATTCCGGCAACTGGTTCCGCTCGTATGGCAACGAGAACTGGGAATTCGGCGAAGACGGCTTGATGATCCACCGCTACGCCTGCATCAACGACCTGCCCATCAAGGCATCGGAACGCAAGTTCCACTGGCCGCTGGGCCGTCGGCCGGATGACCATCCGGGGCTGTCCGAACTGGGCCTGTAGCGCTTGCGGCGACGCGCGCCATCGCGTGGCGCGTCGCCTTTCCCTGCCGTCGAAACGCGCGTTTGCGGCCGCGATGCCCTAGGGATTTCCCGCAAGGGTTTCGCGCTCGTCGCCTTGCATTGAAATTTTTTTTCATCCCTGAAAGGTGATCGGAAGTTTGAGTTTTTAGACTCCCGCATTCATTGGACTGTCAGCTATTTTTCAGACCGAAGTCAGGTCTAAGAAAAGCAACAACAAAGGGAGGAATGATCCAATGCAGTCAAAACGCAGCGCCATCAAGCGCGAGCTCTGGGCCGCGGGCACGATGATCGTGCTGGGCCTGGGGGCCATCGCGCAGGCATCCACCTACACCCTGGGCAGCCTGGCACGCATGGGGCCGGGCCTGTTCCCCGCCATTCTCGGGGTGCTCCTGGTCCTTCTGGGCCTGATCATCGCGCGCATGGCCTACTCGCCGCTGACCACGGAAGAAGACGCCGAAGACATCCCGGCGCCGCAATGGCGCGGCTGGGGCTGCATCATCGGCGGCCTGATGGCGTTCATCCTGTTCGGCAAGTACGGCGGCCTGATTCCCGCCACGTTCGCGCTGGTCTTCATTTCGGCGCTGGGCGACCGTCAGCACACGCTGCGCAGCGCCGCGGTGCTGGCCGTGGGCGTGACCATTCTGGGCGTGGCCGTTTTCTCCTGGGCGCTGCAGCTGCAGTTTCCGCTGTTTCGCTGGGGCTGATCGATGGAAATCCTCAACAACCTGATGCACGGGTTCTCCGTCGCGTTCGCGCTGGACAACCTGCTGTGGGCCGTGTTCGGCGTCTTCATGGGCAACCTGATCGGCGTGCTGCCGGGCATGGGCGTGCTGGCCGCGATTTCGATCCTGCTGCCTTTGACCTACACCATGACGCCCACCGCGGCGCTGGTGATGCTGTCCGGCATCTACTACGGTTCGCAATACGGCGGCGGGATCACCTCGATCATGCTGAACCTGCCCGGCACGGCGTCGCACGCGGTGGCCTGCCTGGACGGCAATCCGCTGGCGCGCAACGGCAAGGCCGGCTCGGCGCTGTTCATGCTGATGTTCTCGTCGTTCTGCGGCGCGTCGGTCGGCATCCTGGCAATGATCCTGTTCTCGCCACTGCTGGTGGACGTGGCCTTCAAGTTCGGCCCGGCCGAGTACTTCTCGATGATGATGCTGGGCCTGTTGGCGGGCGCCACGCTGGCCAAGGGATCGGCCATCAAGGGCGTGGCGATGGTGGTCGTCGGCCTGCTGCTGGGCGTGGTGGGCACCGACGTCAACACCGGCACCATGCGCTTTCACTTCGGCATCCTCGAACTGAGCGACGGGCTGCAGATCGTGGCGCTGGCGATGGGCCTGTTCGGCGTGGCCGACTTCCTGAAGAACATCAACCAGATCGGCGGCGACACCAAGGTCACCAGCGGCAAGATCAGCATGAAGTCCATGCGTCCCGAGGCCGGCGACATCAAGCAGTCGCGCGGCGCCCTGGTGCGCGGCACCGCCATCGGCGCGGCCTTCGGCATCCTGCCGGGCACCGGCCCGACCATTGCGTCCTTCATCTCGTACGCGGTGGAAAAGAAAGTGGCGCGCGAACCGCGCCGCTTCGGCCGCGGCGCCATCGAAGGCATCGCCGGCCCCGAGGCCGCCACCAGCGCATCGACGCAGACCAGCTTCATCCCCACCATGAGCCTGGGCATCCCCGGCGACCCGGTGATGGCGCTGATGCTGGGCGCGCTGATCATCCATGGCATCCAGCCGGGGCCGCAGATGATGATCGAACACGCCGACATGTTCTGGGGGCTGATCGCCAGCTTCTGGGTCGGCAACGTGCTGCTGTTGCTGCTGAACCTGCCGCTGATCGGCATGTGGGTGCGCCTGTTGACGGTGCCCTTCCGCTACCTGTTTCCGGCCGCGCTGTTCTTTGTCTGCGTCGGCGTCTACAGCACCAACAACAATCTGTTCGACGTGGGCATGGTGACGCTGTTCGGCGCCGCGGGCTACGCGCTGATCCGCCTGCGCTTCGAGCCGGCGCCGCTGCTGCTGGGCTTCGTGCTGGGGCCGATGGTGGAAGAGAATTTCCGCCGCGCCCTGCTGCTGTCGCGCGGCGAGCTGTCCATCTTCGTGACGCGTCCGATCAGCCTGGGCTTCGTGCTGGCTTGCGTGCTGCTGATCGCGCTGCTGCTGGTGTCGGCGGTGCGCCAGCGCAACAAGGCGCGCATGGCCCTGGAAACCTCCAGCTCGACGGCCTGACCCGTCTGCGGGCATGAAAGCAGCCGCCTTCGGGCGGCTGTTTTTTCTTGCGTGGCGGCCGGGTCGCGGCGCCTGGGCGGCGCGGTCCGCGATATCGGCTCACCCCGGGGTATCGGCCGCCCGGTGTCCATCGATATGCCCCAGCGGCCGGCCGGGATCGAGCCGGTCGCGCACCCGTTGCTTGAGCACCTTGGCCTCGGGAAAGCCGCCGTCCTGCTTGCGGTCCCAGATCAGGTCACCGTCGCAGGTGATCTGGAACACGCCGCCCGTGCCGGGTTGCAGCGCCACTTCGCCCAGGTCCGTGGAAAACGTCGACAGCAATTCCTGCGCCATCCAGCCGGCGCGCAGCAGCCACTGGCACTGGGTGCAATAGAGAATGACGATGCGGGGCGCGGGGCGGGCGGGATCGTGGGCGGATGTCATGGTGAGGGCAGTCGCATTGGCGCGGGCACGCCGTTGTCGTGGATAATGGCAGGTTTTCCGGGGCGTGCAATGCGCCCAGAGTCTTACGCATGAAGTCTGCATTATCGCCCCGTGGCCAACGCTGGTTGATCGGCCTCTTGATGGGCCTGGTCACGCTCACGCCGATGGGCATCGACATCTACCTGCCGTCCCTGCCCGCCATGGCGGTTGGCTTTGGCCACCCCGTCAGCGCACTGCAGGCCAGCATCACCCTCTTCATTTTCGCGGTGGGCGTGGGCCAGATCCTGATCGGCCCGCTGGCCGACCGCTACGGACGCCGGCCGGTGGCGCTGGGCGGCGCGATCGCCTACCTGGCCGGTTCCGCGCTGGGCGCGGCGGCCACGTCGCTGGACCTGTTCTACACCGCCCGCGTGATCCAGGGCCTGGGCGCGTGTTCGGCATCGCTGGTGGCCTTTGCCGCGGTGCGCGACTGCTTCAGCCCCGCGGTCGGCGCCCGCGTGTACAGCTACCTGAACGGCGCGCTGTGCACCGTGCCCGCGCTGGCGCCGATGCTGGGCGGCGCGCTGGCCGTGCATGCCGGCTGGCGCAGCACCTTTGTGTTCATGGCGCTGTTCGCCCTGGCGCTGGCCGCACTGCTGGCGCACCGCTTCGAGGAAACGCGCGCCGCCCCGCCCCCGGCGGGCGCGCCGCTGTACAGCCTGCGGCGCTATGCGCCGATCATCACCAGCGGCCGCTTCCTGTATTTCGCCGTCTACGCGATGGCCGGCATGGCCATGATCCTGGTGTTCGTGTCGGCCGCGCCCGTGGTGCTGGTGCAGCAGCTGGGCTATTCCGAACTGGGCTTTTCCGCCTGGTTCGGCGGCAACGCGGCCATCAACATCGCGGCCTTCTTCCTGGCGCCCCTGTTCATCGCGCGCTTCGGCCGCTACCCCATGCTGCGTGTCGGCATGGCCTCGTTGCTGCTGGCCGCGTTGATGCATCTTGCCGCGTGGCGCTGGGCGCCGGCCGCCGCGTGGATCTTCATGCTGCCGGTGGCGGTGCTGACGGTCGGTTTCTCGCTGGCGCTGGGGTCGGCGCTGAGCCTGGCACTGGAACCCTTTGGCGACCGCGCCGGCACCGCCGCGGCGGTCTTCGGGCTGTTCCAGATGAGCGGGTCCGCCGTCATCGCCACCCTGCTGCTGGACGGCGGCGTGGCCCCGCAGGCGGCCATGGGCCTGATCGGCGTCGGGATCGTCGGGCCGCTGCTGTGCCTGTCCGGCGTCATCGCGCGGCGTCTGGCGGCCAGCCGACCGGCGCGGGGCTGACGCCGGCCTGCCACCGCAGGACCAAGACGGCGGGCAACGCGCCGCGCCATCGTGGGCCGCCCCAGGCGACAAGCCGAAGCTCACCCCGCCGTGCGCGCCCCGTTCGACAGGTGCATCAGCAACGCGCCGCCCGCGATCAACGCCGCGCCCAGCAACCGGCCCGGGTTCAAGGCGTTGGCGGCAAACCCCACCAGCGCATAGCGATCCAGCAATAGCGCCGCCAGCATCTGGCCCGCGATGACCGCGGCCAGGAAGGCGCCGGCGCCCAGGCGCGGGGCCAGCATCAACGCCGCCGTGATGTAGAACACGCCGGCCAGCCCGCCCGTCCAGCCCCACCACGGCAGGCGGCCGATTTCCGCGAAGCTGGGCGCCGGCACGCGCATCAGCGCCATCACCGCCATGGCCGCGATGGCGCTGATGGCCAGCGAGGCCATCGTGGCCCACAGCGGATGGCCCAGATGACGGCCCAACGCGGCATTCGCACCGGCCTGGAAGGGCACAAGGGCGCCGGCCAGGATGGCGGCGGGGATGGCGAAAAGAGAAGTGCCGTTCATGGCGAGACTCCGATTCAAGAGGGATTGGCGCTATTCTCTTATTCACCAGACGCTGACTCCAATTCGATAATCGTCTATCGAATATGCACCAAATGAATAATCCAGAAACCGCATCCGGCATTGCCCCCAACCTGCGCGCGGTGGACCTGAACTTGCTGGTGGTGCTGGACGCCCTGCTGCACGAACGCCACCTGACCCGCGCCGCCGCCCGGTTGCCGATGAGCCAGCCCGCGGTCAGCCATGCCCTGGCCCGCCTGCGCACGCTGCTGGGCGACCCGCTGTTTCACCGCACGCGCGGCGGCCTGCGGCCCACGCCGCACGCCCTCGCGCTGGAAGCGCCGCTACGCGACGTGCTGGCGCAGGTGCGCCGCCTGCTGGCCGGCGCGGTGTTCGAGCCGGCGGCCAGCAGGCGTACCTTTCGCCTGGCCATGTCCGACTACGGCGCCAGCGTGGTGCTGCCGCCGCTGGTGCACCGCTTGCGCCAGGACGCCCCCGGCATCGACCTGGAAATCAGCTACACCAGCCGCGGCGGCATGATCGCGGGCGTCGCCGACGGCCAGCTGGATCTGGCCCTGGCCGTGTTCGGCGAAACCCCGGCCGACATCCGCCGCACCGTGCTGTTCGATGAGCCGTTTGTCTGCGTCACGGATGCGGCCAGCGCGTCCGGCCCGCTGACGCTGGATGCCTATCTGGCGCGGCCCCATGTGCTGGTGGCCGCCAGCCAGGACCAGCGCTCGGGGGAAGTGGATGCAGCCCTGGCCCGCCTGGGCCGCGCGCGCCGCGTGGCGCTGCGGTTGCCCCACTGGACGGCGGCGCCCGCCGTGCTGGCGGGTACCGACCTGGTGTTGACGGTGGCGCGGCGCACGGTCGTGCCCGTGCCGCCCGGGCTGGCGGTACAGCCGGTGCCCTTTGCGATCGACCCGCTGGGCTTCGAGATGATCTGGCACGAGCGCGCCGACGGCGACGCCGGGCTGCGCTGGCTGCGCGAGTCATTGGCCGCGCTGATGGCGTGACAAGGGGCCAATCGCAACGCGGCCAGCCTTGCGCCAACCGCCTGCCTGCACGCCGCCGGCATCGACGGCCCCTGCGCGCCCTCAGTCGCGCGCCCGCGGCGCCATGAACTCCGGCCCGACGGGGTCCTGGATGTTCTTGTCCAGCAGCTCGTCGATCTCGGCCATCTCGGTGTCGGTCAAGTGCCAGCCGAACGCATCGTCCACGCCGTTCAACTGGTCCGGCCGGCGCGCGCCCCACAACGCGATGGTCGGGCCGCTGTCCAGCACCCAGCGTATCGCCAGCGCCAGCACCGACTTGTCGTGGCGGATGCGCGCAAACGCCTCCAGCTCCTTGGTGGCGCGCACGTACTGGTCAAACCGCGGCCGACGGAACTTCGGGTCGTTCGACCGCAGGTCGTCGGCGCCAAACGTCGTATCCACCGTCATGCGGCCCGACAGCAGGCCGCGGCACAGCGCGCCGTAGGCCAGCACCGCCAGCTGATGCTCGCGGGCATACGGCAGCACGTCGGCTTCGATGGCGCGTTCGAACAGGTTGTACGGCGGTTGTACCGACGCCAGCGGCAGCACGGCGCGAAACTGGTCCATCTGCCCGGGCGAATAATTGCTGACGCCCACCGCCAGGATCTTGCCTTCGCGCTGCAGATCCTGCAGCGTGCGCGCGGTGTCTTCGATCGGCACCCGCGGATCGGGCCAGTGGATCTGGTACAGGTCGATGCGGTCGGTGCGCAGGCGGCGCAGCGAATCTTCCACCTCGCGGCGGATGCGCGCCGGACTGGAATTGCGCCGCACGCCCTCGCCTGCCCATTCCAGGCCCGCCTTGGTGGCGATCACGGCCTGGTCGCGAATGCCCTGCAAGGCCTGCCCGACCATTTCCTCGGCGTGGCCAAAGCCGTACACCGGCGCGGTGTCGATCAGGTTGATGCCGCGCTCGATCGCGCCGCGCAGCGTCGCCACGGACGCGGCATCGTCCGCGCCGCCCCACATCCAGCCGCCAATCGCCCACGTGCCCAGGCCGATCCTGGACACAGGCGTGGGGATTCCTTCAATACGCATGGTCTCGACCCGCATTGCTCGGTACTCCTACACAAAAGTTTGATGAGTGTAGGTCAGGTATTATTGATTAAAATTCAACGATCTATTCAATCGCCGCTGCCCCCCCATGCCCTCCTACAGCCGCCACGACCTGGCCGATCTCAGCGCCTTCGCGGCCATCTGCCGCCGCGGCAGCTTCCGCCTGGCGGCCAGCGAACTGGGCGTGTCCACCTCGGCCCTCAGCCATGCCCTGCGCAACCTGGAAGGCCGCCTGGGCGTCAAGCTGCTCAACCGCACCACCCGGTCGGTCGCCCCCACCGAGGCCGGCCGCAAGCTGGCCGCGCAACTGGACCAGAGCTTCGGCGAAATCGGCGAGGCCCTGTCCGAGCTGGCCCAATACCGCGCCGGCCCACTGGGCGGCCTGCGCATCAACGTACCGCGTGACGCCGCGCGGCTGCTGCTCAGCCCCGTGCTGGCACGCTATCTGCACGACTGCCCGGGCGTGAAGATCGAGGTGGTGGTCGACAACAATATGGTCGATATCGTCAAGGCGGGCTTTGACGCCGGCATCCGCTTTGGCGACACGGTGCCGCAGGACATGGTCTGCATGCCGCTGACACCGCCGCTCAAGTGGGTAGTGGTGGCCACGCCCGCCTATCTGGGCCGCCACGGCACGCCCAGGACGCCCGACGACCTGCTGCGCCACGCCTGTATCCGCCTGCGTCTGGGCGACCAGACGCTGTACCGCTGGGAATTGGGCCAGGGCGCACGCGCCTGCGAAGTCGACGTGCCGGGCGCCCTCATCGTGAACGACACCGACATGGCGGTGGACGCCGCGTTGGACGGGCTGGGCCTGGCCTATTGCCTGGAACGCTACGCCGAACCGCACTTGCGCGCCGGCCGCCTGCGCCGCGTGCTGGACGACTGGGCACCCGCCGGCGCGCCGCTCGTCATGTACTACCCCAGCCGGCGGCAGCTGGCGCCCGCGCTCAGCCGCCTGATCCAGGCCATCCGGGCGGCCAGCGGCCTGCCGGACGCGATCGGCAGCCAGGGCCCAGGCATCTTGCCGCGTTGACGGACCCAGGGGCTCGGCAACTGCGGCGGGCCTGCGAACGGCGACCGCAACTGGCCTACTATGGCAGGCAACGATGGCAGGCGCCGATCACAGGCACCGCCCGCTTCCTGGAGACATCATGGCCCCCGATTCCCCGACCCGCCCCGACGCCCCCGCCCCGCTGCTGCTGCGCACGACGCACGCCGGCATCGCCACCTTGCGGCTGAATCGGCCGGCGCAATTCAATGCGCTGTCCGAGGCATTGCTGGAGGCGTTGCGCGTGGAAATCGATGCCCTGGCACGCGACACCACGCTGCGCTGCGTGGTGCTCGAATCGGCTGGCCGCGCCTTCTGCGCCGGCCACGACCTGCGCGAAATGCGCAGCCAGCCGTCGTTCGACTACTACCTGGCGCTGTTTCGCCAATGCAGCCGCGTGATGCAGGGCCTGCAAGCGCTGCCGGTGCCGGTCATTGCCAAGGTGCGGGGCATCGCCACCGCCGCGGGCTGCCAGCTGGTGGCCAGCTGCGACCTGGCCGTGGCCGCCGACAGCGCCACCTTTGCCGTGTCCGGCATCAACGCGGGGCTGTTCTGTTCCACGCCCGCCGTGGCACTCAGCCGCAACGTGTCGACCAAGCGCGCCTTCGAGATGCTGGTCACCGCGCGCTTCATCGACGCTGCCCAGGCGCAGGATTGGGGCCTGCTGAACGACGTGGCGCCCGAGGCCGAACTGGATGCGCGCGTGCAGGCCCTGGCCGAGGTCATCGCCGCCAAGAGCCCCAGCGCCATCCGTTACGGCAAGCGCATGTTCTACGCCCAGCGCCAGATGCCGCAGGCCGAGGCCTACGACTATGCCGCCGAGGTCATGGCGCGCAACATGATGGAAGAAGACGCGGCCGAAGGCATCGATGCTTTCCTGCAGAAGCGCGCGCCGCAATGGCGCGGCTGAAGACCGGCGCTTGGCGCTACGCCAGCCAGGCCAGTGCCCAGCCGCCTGCCGCGGCCGCCAGCACCACCCACACGGGCGACCAGCGCGCGTAGACCAGCAGGCCGAACAACGCCAGGGCCAGGCCGAAGTCGGCCTTGGTCAGGATGGCGCCCGTCCAGACAGGGTCGTACAGCGCCGCCAACAGGATGCCCACCACCGCGGCATTGACGCCCGCCACCATGTTGCGCACCCCCGGCCGGCGCCGCAGGCTTTCCCAGAACGGCAACGCGGCCGCCAGGATCAGTGCCCCGGGCAGGAATATCGTCACCAGCAAGAGCGCCCCGCCCGCCCAGCCGGACAACGGCCCCGACGATGCCGCGCCCAGGAACGCCGCGAACGTGAACAAGGGCCCCGGCATGGCCTGCGCCACGCCATAGCCCGCCAGGAAATCGGCACTGGACACCATGCCCCCGCCCACCGCCGCCGTGTCCAGCAGCGGCAGCACGACGTGGCCGCCGCCGAACACCAGCGCACCGGCCCGGTAAAAGCCGGCCACCTGTGCCGCCAACGGCATCCCCGACCACACGGCCCACAGCGGCAAGAGCCCCAGCAGCGCCACGAACACGGCCAGGCACAGATACCCCGTCCGCCGCGACACACCCTGCGCGCGGTTGGCCAGGATCGGCCGCGGCGGCACCTGCAACAGCGCTCCCCCCGCAATCGCGCCCAGCGCAATCGCGCCCAGTTGCCCCAACGTGGTCGGCACGAACACCGCCATCAGCGCCGCGGCCATCGCCAGGCCGGCGCGCGGCCGGTCCGGACAGAGCGAACGGCCCATGCCCCATACCGCCTGCGCAACGACGGCCACCGCCGCCACCTTCAGGCCATGCACCACTGCCAGGCCCGGCGCGCCGCCCAACTGCGCCACTCCCAGGCCCAGCAGCACCATGGCCAGCGCCGACGGCAGCGTGAACGCCACCCAGGCCGCCAGCATGCCCGGCCAACCCGCCCGCTTCAGTCCCAGCGCCATGCCCACCTGGCTACTTGCCGGCCCGGGCAGGAACTGGCAAAGCGCCACCAGGTCGGAAAACGCGTAGTCGTCCAGCCAGCGGCGCCGGTCGACGAATTCTTCGCGGAAATACGCCAGGTGGGCGACCGGCCCGCCAAAGGCGGTCAGGCCCAGCCGCAGGAACGCCAGGAAGACCTCGATACAGGACCCCTGCTCGGCCGGCGTGGCCTCGTGCGTCGCCGGTTTGCTGGCGATGCGTTCATCATGAGAAGGCGGCTGCGGCGGCATCGTGACACTCTGCACGGATGGAGCCCCGGATTGCGGCTCCCCTGAACCCTGCTTATAGCCGGCCCGGGCCGCCGTTTCAATCCGCCATTGCCATGGGGTTGGCCGTGACGCCCGCGCAGTGACTTCATGAATCTTCACAAATCCCACACAAATCCGGGCGGATTACCCTGCCGCCGCCCGGTAGCATTGCGCAGCCCGAGGCATCGGGCCAGGCGCCCGGACGGCTGTTGTGCCGCCACGGTGCCCACAGGAGTCTCACACACCATGCTCAAGTTCACGATCCGCATCTTCGTGGTCGCCGCCATTGCCTACATCGCTGCATCGCAGCTGGTGAACCGCAGCCTGGGGTACCTGCTGGACTCCGTCAGCGCGGATCTTTCCTACCAGGCCGTGCGCGGCCAGATGTACGCCCTGCACAAGGACCTGGACCCCATCGAGCCGGAATCGCGCGCCGCCTTCATCCGCGACACCCTGCGGCCCCACTACGGGCTGGAACTGAAGCTGGTCACGCCCGAACGCATCGAAGCCACCGAACAGGAAAAGCAGGACCTGGCCACGCGCGGCTTCATCATGCGCGACGAATACAACACCTACCTGGCGCCGTTGCCGGGCGAGCCGCGGCAATGGCTGGAAATGCGCCTGCCGGGCGAACCCACGCTGGAAAAATGGATCACCTGGACGGCCTGGCTGGCGCTGAGCATGGTCATCGGGGCCGTCCTGCTGCTGCTCTGGGCGCTGCCGGTATGGCGCGACCTGGACTCGCTGCGCAACGCCACGCTGCGCATGGGCCAGGGCGACCTGGGCGTGCGGGCGCGGCTATCGCATTTTTCCGGTATCCGGCACGTGGGCGAAAGCTTCAATCAGATGGCCGAACGCATCGCCGCGCTGGTCGAAAACCAGCGCAGCCTGACCAACGCCGTCTCACACGAATTGCGCACCCCGCTGGCCCGCCTGTCGTTCGAGGTCGACATGCTGGGCCAGGAAAAATTCCAGGCCAAACGCGAGCAGATCCTGCACGACATGCGCACCGATATCTCGGAACTGGAAGCGATGGTGGAAGAACTGCTCGTGTACGCCCGCCTGGAACGCCCCGCCGACGACATCGTCAAGCAGGAAACCGTGGACGTGCGCGACTGGCTCGGCGAAGCGCTGGCCCAGGTGGCGCACCAGGCCGACTCGCGCGGCGTGCGCTGCCACGTGCGCGACGAGGGCCTGCCCGCCCATGTGCAGCTGCACCCGCGCTACATGAGCCGGGCGCTGCTCAACCTGGTGCAGAACGCCGTGCGCTATGCCAAGGGGCGCATCGACATTTCGCTGACGGCCTGCCCCGCGGGCGGCTTCGAACTGATCGTGGACGACGACGGCCCCGGCATTGCCCCGGCCGACCGCGAACGCATCTTCGATCCCTTCGTGCGCCTGGACGAAAGCCGCGACCGCGGCACGGGCGGTGCCGGGCTGGGGCTGGCCATCGTCAAGCGGGTGGCCGCCAGCCACAAGGGCACCATCGAGGTCCACGACAGCCCCTTGGGCGGCGCACGTTTCGTGCTGCGCTGGCTGTCGCCGCGCGATACCGCACAATGACCGCCAAGGCGTCCCGGCGTGGCCGGCACGGCAATAACCGGATCCCCTCAATTACACCTGGCGCGTCTCGATCCTGCCGGGGGCACCCGTGCCCGCGACACCGTCCTGACCCGGCGGGCGGGCATGCACCTGATCGATGCGCAGCCCGTCGCGGCGCGTGATCTCGAAGCGCCAGCCGCCCCATGCGATCACGTCGCCCGCTTCGGGAATGCGACCTTCCGCCCGCAGCAGACAACCGGCCAGGGTCGCGTCGCCATGGTCATCGGCCAACTCGGGCGCATCCAACAGACGCGCCGCTTCGGCCAGCGCCAGGCGGCCGTCCAGCAGCCATGAACCGTCCGACAGTTGCAAGGCATCGGGCGCTTCCTCGCTGTGTTCGGGCAGGTCGCCCGCCACGGCCTCCAGCACGTCCATCGGCGTCACCAGGCCTTCGCACACGCCATGCTCGTCCACCACGATCAGCATGTGGTCGCGCGAGGCCCGCAGTTCTTCCAGCACCCGCAGCACCGGCGTGGTCTCCATGACGTAGCGCGGTTCGCGCGCCAGTTCCACCAGGTCGATCGGGCCGGGGTTCTGCAGCAGCGGCAAGAGGTCCTTGAAGTGCAGCACGCCCAGCACGTTGGCGGGGTCGCCCGCGCACAGCGGCAGGCGCGAGTGGCCCGAGGCGAACTTGCGCACGATGGTATCGGGCGAATCGGCCACGTCCAGCCAGACCATGTCGCCGCGCGCCACCATGATGGCGCGCACGTCGTGCGAGCCCATTGCCAGCACGCGCTCGATCATCGAGCTTTCCTCGGGGGCAAACGCGGGTTCGTCGCCGGCGCTGTCCACCAGCGCCACCACGTCGTCGGCCTGTTGCGACGGCTGGCCACCGCTGCGGCCGGCGCGCAGCAGGCGCAGCACCGCCTGCGCGGTGCGCTGGCGCCGGCCCAGCGCATGGGCGCCGCGGGCCCGGTTGCGGCGCGCCAGCTGGTTGCACAGCTCGATCAGGATCGAAAAACCGATGGCCGCATACAGATAACCCTTGGGCACGTGAAAGCCCAGGCCTTCGGCCACCAGGCTGAAACCGATCATCAGCAACAGGCCCAGGCACAGGATCACCACCGTCGGGTGGCGCGCCACGAAGCCCATCAGCGGACGGCTGGCCAGCATCATGACGGCCATGGCCACGACCACCGCGATCATCATGATGCTCAGGTCCTGCACCATGCCCACGGCGGTAATGACCGAATCCAGCGAGAACACCGCGTCCAGCACCACGATCTGCAGGATCACCTGCCAGAACACGGCGTGCTGCACCTTCTGGCCACTGTCATGGCCGGCGCTGCCTTCGACGCGCTCATGCAGTTCCATGGTGCCCTTGAACAGCAGGAACAGGCCGCCCAGGATCAGGATCAGGTCGCGCCCCGAGATCTCGGCGCCCAGCACCGTAAAGAGCGGCGCGGTCAGCGTCACCACCCACGCGATGCTGGCCAACAGCCCCAGCCGCATCACCATGGCCAGCGTCAGGCCGATCAAGCGGGCGCGGTTGCGCTGCGCCGGCGGCAGCTTGTCGGCCAGGATGGCAATGAACACCAGGTTGTCGATACCCAGCACGATTTCAAGAATGACCAGCGTCGCCAGGCCAAGCCAGGCAGTCGGGTCGGACATCCAGTCGAAGATCATCAACGTTCCACGAGAATCAGGAAGGAATGGGCGCGCAGGCGCGCGCGTGCTCGAGCCGTCGCCTGGGGCGGACTCGGGCAGGATAGATCCGGGGCTAGCGCCCGTGTCGGACGCGCGGGCGGCGCGCGGCCGCCGATGCGGGGCGTGGGCGCTACCGGGATGACCGGCGCGCGGCCATCGGTGTCGTGGGAAACCGGCCTGGCGTGGCCGGATGCCGGGATGCGGCAGGAAGATGGGGCTGGGCGCCGCGCGGTGTGGGGCGCCCGACTAGGAGGCTCGTCGGTCATAGATGGCGAAATCGTCGGGGGCTTGCCGGGCAAGCGCGGACCGCGTGTTTCGCCGTGCTCTCATTCTTTCAGGAAGCTGAATATTAGCTGAAATGTGTTGCCGAGAAAAATCCGGGGAGACCCGCATGCAACGCTTGTCGGCGTAGCGGAAACAGTGACACACTCAGTGCACGCACATAAGCTGTCGCGGGATCTCTTTCACTCAGGAGCCGAACGCTCCGGAGGCCGTCGCCTTGCGGACCTGTGTGCCGCACGCCTGCCCCCGCCTGTCGGCTCCGCTGCTGGAGCGATGAATGGACGATCAACCTGTTTCCGGACGGCGCGGCCTGCTCAAGGCCCTGGCCCTGGGCGTACCCGGCGCCGCATGGGCGCCCGCTACCCTGGCCGCTCCCGACCGCCCCGCCGCGCCCGCCGCGGCGGCCCCCGCCCCCAACCGCACGCTGAAATTCCTGAACGCCCAGGAAGCCCTGGCGATGGACGCCATTGCCGCGCGGCTGATTCCGGCCGACGAACTCGGCCCCGGCGCCAAAGAGGCGGGCGTGACGCAATTCCTGGATGGCCAGCTGGCCGGCGCCTGGGGGGCGGGCGACCAGTTCTACCGCCAGGGTCCTTTCGAGAAAGGCACGCCCGAACAGGGCTACCAGCTGTCGTTCACCCCCGCCGAGATGTTCCGGCGCGGCCTGGCGGCGCTGGATGCCGCCACCCGCAAACAGGACGGCAAGCCCTTTGCCGAACTGGACACCGCGCGCCAGGACGCCTGGCTGCACGACATGCAGGCCGGCAAGCCGGACTTTTCGCCGCTGCCGTCCGACGTGTTCTTCCAGGCGCTGCTGGATGCCACCATCGAAGGCTTCTTCTCCGATCCGCTGTACGGCGGCAACGCCGACATGGTGGGCTGGAAGCTGGTGGGCTTTCCCGGCGCCTTCGCGTCGTTTTCCAACGATATCGAACGCCATGGCGTCATCTGGGCCGGCAAGCCCGTGTCCATCGCAAACGCCCAGGGCCACACGATGAAACCGGGAGGTGGACATGGCTAAAACGTTACCCGCAGTGGATGTGGCGATTGTCGGCGGCGGCTGGACCGGCGCCATCATCGGCAAGGAACTGGCCGCCGCCGGCCAGCGCGTGCTGGTGCTGGAACGCGGCCAGGCGCGCTGGCCCTCGCCCGATTTCCAGGGCCCCTATGTGCATGACGAGCTCAAGTACACGCGGCGCCACGAACTGCACCAGAATGCCGCCACCGAAACCTTCACCTTCCGCAACAACACCGACCAGAAGGCGCTGCCGATGCGGCGCTGGCAATTCGCCTATCCGGGCACGCACCTGGGCGGCGCGGGCAACCATTGGTCGGGCGCCTACTACCGCTTCGACCCCACCGATTTCCGCATCCGCAGCCACTACACCGAACGCTACGGCGCGGCCATCTTCGACAAGGAACTGACCTGTCAGGACTGGCCCATCAGCTACGACGAGCTGGAACCGTACTTCGACCGCTACGACTACCTGATCGGCGCCTCCGGCCAGGCCGGCAACCTGAAAGGCCAGAAGCAGGAAGGCGGCAATCCGTTCGAGCCGTGGCGCTCGCGGCCCTACCCCAACCCGCCCATGAAGGTGCCCTACGCCCCTGCGCTGTTCGGCGAGGCCGCGCGCAAGCTGGGCTATCACCCCTACGTGCAGCCGTCCGCGCTCTGTACCCGGCCCTACGTCAATACCGAAGGCCTGCACATGAGCGCCTGCGTGTATTGCGGCTTCTGTTCCAACTTCGGCTGCGAACACTTCGCCAAGGCTTCGCCGCAGGTCTGTATCCTGCCGGTGGCCCTGAAGCTGCCCACCTTCGAACTGCGTACCGGCGCCCACGTGCTGCGCGTGGAACTGACGCCGGACAAGAAGCGCGCCCGCGGCGTGACCTACGTGGACGAGGCCGGCGAGGAAATCTTCCAGCCCGCCGAGATCGTGGTGCTGTGCGCCTTCGGCATCAACAACGTGCGGCTGATGCTGCTGTCGGGCATCGGCCAGCCCTATGACCCTGCCACCGATACCGGCGTGGTCGGCCGCAACTACACCCACCAGACCACCTCGGGCGTGAACCTGTTCTTCGACGAATCGGTGAACATCAACCCCTTCATGGGGGCCGGCGCGGTGGCCGTCACCATGGACGACTTCAGCGCCGACAACTTCGACCACGGCCCGCACGGCTTCGTGGGCGGCGGCTACCTGCAGATCCAGGTGGTCAGCGGCGCGCCCATCGGCTATCACCCCACGCCCAAGGGCACGCCGGGCTGGGGCGCCGAATGGAAAAAGGCGGTCAAGCGCTACTACAACCACTCGGCCAACATCACCATCACCGGCTCGGCCCAGCCGTGGCGCGGCGGCTACCTGAGCCTGGACCCGACCTACAAGGACGCCTGGGGCCTGCCCCTCTTGCGCGTGACCTACGACTTTCCCGACAACGACATCCGCATGTCGGCGTTCCTGACCGAGCGCGGCGACGAGATCGGCCGCGCCATGAAAGGCGTGACGCGCACCGAACCCGGCCCGCGCAAACGGCCATTCTCGGCCACCGCGTACCAGTCCACCCACCTGACCGGCGGCGCGGCCATGGGCAGCGATCCGGCCACCAGCGCCGTCAACCGGTTTGGGCAGTCGTGGGACGTGCCCAACGTGTTCGTCACCGGGGCCGCGCTGTTCCCGCAGAACTCGGGCTACAACCCCACGGGCACGGTAGGCGCCACCGCCTACTGGATCGTCGAGAAAATCAAGGCGGACTACCTGCGTTCGCCGGGGCGGCTGGTGTCATCATGATCGAACATCGCAAAGGCATTCTCATCACCGTCGCGCTGATGGTCGGCCTGCCCGCCATCACCCTCATCGCCACGCTGCACCAGATGTACGGCACCGGCGGCGACGGGCCGATCCGGGCGTCGGCCGTCACCGCGCCGCCAGCGCCCAAGGCTGCGGCGGCGGCCGCGGGCGCCCCGCCTGCGGCGGCCCCAAGTACCCCGCC